>JBJTAQ010000587.1:0-3529 GCA_046090945.1 Pirellula sp. | reverse complement strand
ATCTATCATCGATACTCCTGGAGTCCGTCAGTTCCAACTCTGGGACATCGTTCCTGCGGAACTGACCGGACTGTTTCGAGACCTTAGGCCCTTTGCATCCCAATGCCGTTATCCTGACTGCTCGCATCATCATGAAGATGCCTGCGCGGTCAAGGATGCGGTGGCAGACGGCCGACTCGATCCTCGTCGCTACGATAGCTACCTCCAGATACTCGATGCTCCCGCATTTGCTTCGGACGATGCAGACGATACGCCTTGGCATGAAACTCAGGACTAGCCGATCGAGAATCGTTGCATTGGCCCTTCGTTTTCAGACAAAGGGATCTTGATCCTCGGATTCGCCATGAGGATCCAGGTGCCCCGAGCGATTGATCGCCAAGAGGATGCGAATGGTCACGACAAGGCTGATCGCAAAGCCCCCTAGACCGATGAGCGAAACATCTTTCAGCCCCATCGGCCCCCCTTGGGTAAATAGCAAGGGAGGCACATTCGATGCCATCAAGATCGAAGAGCCTAGCAGGAGCGACGAAGTTAGCAGTCCTAAGACCAATCGGTTGATCGATGGGCTAAGCCCTCGATGGGACAGATGAACATCCAGTTTACCACTTTGCACCAATTCCATCAGGGAACTGATCTGGCCTGGCAGTTTCTCAACCAACGTCTCGACTTCGATGTACATGCGCCGCAATCGACGGGCCTGACGCCAAGGTGAAAGTCGATTCCGCCACATCCGCTTGAACATCGGTTCGATGGCTTCGAGCAAACTAAATTTGGGGCTTGTCTGACTGATCGTACCTTGCAAAGTTACCAGGGTCTTGATGAGCATCCCCATCTGACTCGGTAGTACAATTCGGTGTCGGTGTAGAATATCGGTCGCGTCGTTCAGGGCACTCGCCAAGTCGATTCGTTCGAGGGGTTGGCTCCCATAAGTCGCGATCAGATCGGTGATGTCGTTAGATAGGAGGGAATCATCGATATTTTGTGGAACTTTACCCACTCGTTTGACGATGGCCGTCAGCAAGGCTGAATCCTTGAGCGACAGGGCCCAAAGCATCTCTTCGATATTATCCCGGAGCGTATCGTCGATGCGTCCGACCATTCCGAAATCCAGAAGGCCGAGGGTTCCATCGTGCTCGACGAGGATGTTCCCCGGGTGTGGGTCTGCATGGTAGAGGCCTTTGACGAAAATCATTTCGACGTAAAGATCGGCGATCCTCCTGGCGAAATGCTCGCGGTCTGCATCGGAGAATTTACCTCGATCCGTGACTTCATTGATCGATTCACCGGTCAGTTCGGTCATCGTCAAAACGCGAGGGCTCGAATGGCTCGCAAAAGCCTCAGGAATGCGGATTCCCGGCATGCCATCGAGGGCCTCTCGCAGCATCAACAAGTTGGCTTGCTCCTGAGTAAAACTCAGTTCCCGTTTCAGCGAGCGTGAGAGTTGGGCGACGATTTCGCGAGGGCGCCAAACGGCGATTTCAGGAACTCGCTCAGCGAGACTAGCCAATCCAGCCAAGACCTCAAGATCCTCGTGGATCTTCGCCCGGATATTCTCATGCTGAACCTTAACCACCACGGGTGTGCCATCAGGAAGTTTCGCGCGATGCGCTTGGCCAATCGACGCCGAGGCCATCGCATTGGGTTCGAATTCTGCGAATAGTTGCTCAATCGAACTTTTGAGCTCCGACTGAATCGTCCTCTCAACAGCTTCGGCCGGATCAGCGGGAACGCTAGACTGCAGCAACTGCAACTCGGCCGCTTGGGCGCTACCCACGAGATCCGGCCTTAAGGATAGAACCTGTCCTAGTTTAATAAACGTCGGACCGAGTTCGGTAAACGCCATCCTCACGCGAGCCTCCCGCGAGTAGCTTGCAAGCGGCACTCCTTGGTCATCCTTGATCCAATCGCGAATGACATCCAAACGAAGTCGGCTGAGCCAGTCGGCTAACCCATAGCGGCGGAGTATTAGAATAATCTCTCGCCAGCGTTTAAGATTCCGATAGTATCGGGGTATGGATGTGATTCTCATCGAGGGATCGGAGGATCCAGGTTGCCGTTGTTTTCAGGAGGTAATCCGGGAATAGGTTCTCCATTTTTTATCTTATCGGCTAATTCCTCAGCCGAAGCCTTGAACTTGTCCAAGTCTAATTCGCCGATGGCGAGTTCTCCACTGGATTCCGAGGGGTTCGAAGAATCCAAGACGCCATCGGTCCAAGTGATCTGAAAGAGGTTGCCATAGAGTTTGATTGTCATAAGGTTTTGGTTAGGTATCAAAACCTGTCGGAAATTATCTCCTCGGGCTGCCGGAAGATCATGCTTTTGATAGAGGAGCTTCCCTGTTCGGACGTCGATCAGGGCCAAGCTGGTGAAATCAAGAGGCATACCTCGAACGTTTTTCAAGGTTAGACGGCGCAGGAAGACGGCTGTTGGCGATGAACGATTTTGATGAACCGGAAATAGAAAATGCTTGACCCGCTGAGCTTTGTCCCAAGCCAACGAACCATCATCGAGCCGGATCGCAAAGAGTCGCCCAGCACAACCGGCATAGTTCGGATCCGTTCGCATCGGCGGGCTGACTTGTACACTGTCGAGTTCCATCGAGCCGGCATGAGGCAAGACCAGTGCAAGATCGCCAAAGACCTGAGCGCTGAGACTTGTGAACTTCCCTTCCACCTCGACCTCGCCTTTGTGCTCCGTTGCATTCGCGGCATTCCAGTAAGTCATCGATCCATCGGGCCGCAGGGCGATCAAACCTGTCTCGCCGGCAATCGCAAGCCGGGTGTCGACGGTGTGATCGGCACTTAGCAGTGTTTGGCCTGTCGTAGGTTCGACGAGTCGCAGTTTCATTCGGCTGGCTTGGTCGCCGTTGGGTTGGCGGCCGGGTTGCAGCACCCATCGACCGGCGATCATCGTCAATGGAGTCCAGCCTTCGAGGTCTGTATCTAGTGTTTCGACCTGTGCACCATCGCGAGTATCGATTTTGGCAATCTTGGAATTGGCCGGATCGAGCGAGTAGATAAAGCCTTCCTTGCTCGCAATCGTCGCGTTGCGGAAGCCCTGCAGTGTCCATTGCCTGGTCCCAAAAAGTGGATGGATACTCAACAGCTCATCTTCGGAGTGAACGACTACTCCCCACCTGGATACATCGACCACTCGAAATCCTTTCTTCTGGACGACGAGTCCCCAGGAATTACGTTCGATGATGTTGGATCTCCCTCGCCCAGCAACCTGAGGTTCGAGGATCTCCTTGGTAAAACCGACACTCCAAAGCTGTCCGTCTTGCTGACTAAGATTCGCGTGGAATAGGTCCAAGGCGATGAGTTGATCTTTGAGTTCAATGATCAAAATACTATTGATCGCATGGATTCGGGGAATGGTAAATCGATCTTGTGTCCCAACATCCAATAGGTACTGCAGTTCCTCACCCGTCTTGGGCTGAACCAAAATCAATAAACCATTGTTGAAGTAGGTTTGCCAATCCTTGAAGGAGTCTCCGAAAATCATGCCGGTTGGACACAAACTGGCCCCT
>JBJTAQ010000586.1:0-2633 GCA_046090945.1 Pirellula sp. | reverse complement strand
ATCGCTTGTCCGCTACCCCTATCCCCACTTTCCTACGAGGGCAAGCTGCTCAAGATCTCCTGGTGCGTCCGAGTTCGTTTTTTCCTCAATGATGGGACGGAACTCATGGCCCAGCAACCCTTCTTCGTTGGCACCGTGACTCGCGAAGTATGACTCGAACTTTTGCGGTACCCAGGGGATCGAACCCTTTTTCCTCTCGCTATCTCGAGCCTGGTGCGATCCGGTTTTTCTTCAGGGATCAGCATAGCATTCACGATTTGGTGGATCGCTTGCAATCAAACATCGATCATGGGGGTTCCAAACCAAAACGCTCGCGTTCAAGATGGGCTATTAACGGTCCTCATGGAACTGGCAAATCCACGCTGATGCGGCAACTGAGCAAGCAGCTTGACGCTCAACTCGTCGTTCTGCATGCCACAACCGGAAAGATCCGTGGGTTGCAAAAAGTCTTTGCAAGCATCCAACCGTTGAAACTCTGCCTGATCGACGGTTACGAGCAACTGCCAACTTGGGGCCGTTTTTTGTTATTGACCTACAGTTACCTACGTCGAGCATCTTTGTGCGTAACCTCCCATCGGATTCCTTGGGCCTTTGAGTTGCTCTGGGAGACCCAGACAGATCCACAGGTCGAGGATCATGTTTTGACGCAACTGCTCGAAGGCTACTCGCCCCGACTGAAATCAGTGTTGCTGAGTTCAGAAGCTTGGCAAAATTCAAGGAAAAAGCAACGTGAAAACCTACGTGAGTCTCTCTTTGACATGTACGATTGGTGGCGGGATACGGTCGACGAGTTTTAGCACCCTCGCTAGACTATGCAGTGGATAATCGCTATCGGCAACCCCCTTGGAGTGGTCCTATGTCTGTTGTGTTGAATCTACCTGGTTCGTTCTATCTAGGCCGCCGCTACAACCTTGAGGAAAGGAAGCGTACGGACTCCCAAGTCCATTACGAGTCGAAGCATCTGACAACCCACGCGCTTTGCGTGGGGATGACCGGGAGTGGCAAGACGGGGCTTTGCGTTACCCTGCTCGAAGAAGCCGCACTCGATGGGATTCCGATTATCTGCGTCGATCCGAAAGGAGATCTTGGAAACCTGCTGCTAACGTTTCCAGACCTCAAGCCGGAGGATTTTCGCAAGTGGCTCGACAAATCTGAGGTGATCGCCAAGCGGAGCGATGAGGACAAGGGACTTTCCGACGAAGATTTGCTAGACAAGACGGCTGCACAAACCTCCGACGCTTGGACCAGCGGCCTGAAGGATTGGGAGATGAACGTCGAGTATCTCAAGACACTTCAACAGATCGAGAAGGTTATCTACACGCCCGGAAGCAACGTCGGTGTACCCTTGACGGTCCTGAGTAGTTTGGATGCACCCTCTCAAGAGGTTCTCAACGATGACGAAGCTCTCCGCGACCAGATATCCAGCGCCGTTTCCGGATTGCTGGCACTGCTAGGCATCAATGCGGACCCGCTAACGAGCCGCGAGCATATCCTGCTCTCGACGATTCTCAAGGATGTTTGGTCCAAGGGTCAGGATCTATCGATGGAGAACCTGATTCGATTCATCCAGACACCTCCGGTGAAGAAAATCGGTGTGATGGATATCGACTCGTTCTTCTCGGTCAGCGATCGAGGCAAGCTGGCGATGTCGCTGAACAATCTACTGGCATCTCCTGCTTTCGCCGGTTGGATGCAAGGTCAACCCTTGGAGATCGAATCACTGCTGTACACTCCTAGCGGAGCACCGAAGATATCGATCATATCGATCGCCCATTTGAACGATTCGGAACGGATGTTCTTCGTAACGATTCTGCTCAACGAGTTGGTTTCATGGATGCGAAGTCAGAACGGCACCAGCGCCCTGCGCGCGATCTTCTACATGGATGAAATCTATGGGTATTTCCCACCCGCGGCCAAACCGCCGAGCAAAGGTCCAATGATGACGCTGCTCAAACAAGCTCGTGCATTCGGCCTGGGGATAGTTCTTGCGACCCAAAACCCCGTCGATCTGGACTACAAAGGTCTGTCGAACATGGGAACCTGGTTCCTAGGGCGATTGCAGACCCAGCGAGACAAGGACCGGGTGCTCGATGGACTCGAAGGAGCCTCGCTCCAGCAAGGGGGTTCGTTCGACCGCAATGCGATGGACAAGAACCTATCCGCATTGGGCAAGCGGGTCTTTCTACTCAACAACGTAAACGATAACGCTCCGACGATCTTTCAAACGCGATGGGCTTTTTCATTCCTTCGCGGACCGTTGTCCCGACCTGAAATCAGCAGCCTGATGCAAGGCATAAAGTCGACCCAAGCTGCACCGAGGGGGGTGTCCGTATCAAACGACGCAAAAGAGGAAGTGCGTGTTGGAAATGCTCCAGCGTCCACTGCGACCCTGCCATCGAAGATTTCCGGTCCGCCCATCATTCCGGCAGGGATCGATGTCCGTTACCTTGTGCCAAACAAAGCCTTCCGACCCAGCAATCGACTAGAGTATCGGCCTGCAATCCTGGCAAACGCAAGTATCCACTTTGTTCGTGCCTCTGGGGATATCGACCACTGGAGCGATCTGCAGATCCTGACCCATATCGACGGCGCGGTGTCGGAGCATCTTTGGGAAGACTCCAAGCGACTGGAAG
>JBJTAQ010000585.1:0-15264 GCA_046090945.1 Pirellula sp. | reverse complement strand
GGGAGCTTTTTGTTGGCAATTCCGGGGCAAGCGACGGTCTGGGTGCTTTGATGAATGCCATGCAAGCCAATCTCCGAACTGCCGAACTCATCGGCGCGATCAATGCCTCGACTCCGAGAAAAAGTAGGACTCCCAGGAGGGTGCAGGCAATGATCGCGCCGATGAGTTCGGCAGTTCGGAGATTGGCTTGCATGGCATTCATCAAAGCACCCAGACCGTCGCTTGCCCCGGAATTGCCAACAAAAA
Source organism: Pirellula sp. (assembly GCA_046090945.1). Lineage (GTDB taxonomy): Bacteria > Planctomycetota > Planctomycetia > Pirellulales > Pirellulaceae > JBKCUI01. The sequence goes on along the minus strand of JBJTAQ010000585.1, from coordinate 15,018 downwards.
GCTCCCCGACGATCGCCCCAATGACCGACAGACCGCAACTGATTCGAAGCCCCTGGACGAGAGAACCGACGGCCGACGGGATTCTGAGTTTCAGCAGAGTTTGCCACCGCGAGGCGGCTTGCAAACGGAACAGATCGAGATGGTTTTGATCGATCGATAGCAATCCGCTGGTGACGTTGGAGATGATTGGGAAGATACTGATGATGCACGAGACGAGCACCACAGTCCTGAACTCCGCCCCGCTCCAGACAATCAGTAAGGGCGCGATCGCAACGATCGGCACGGTCTGCAAGAAGATCACATAAGGATAAAGGGCAGTGCGAATCCAAGACGATTGACTAAAAAGGATGGCTACTGCAGATCCGATCAAGGTGCTCAGAGCAAGCCCCAAGGCGGAGGCTTGGAGAGTCACCCAAGCCCCGCTCAGGAGCCGAGATCGCTCGGTCCAGATCGCTTCGAGAACCCTCAGGGGCTTGGGGAGTAGCACCCCAGGGAGTTTGAAAAAATCGACACTCCAATGCCAAGCTAGCGCAACGGCAACAAATACCCCGATCGGAGCGGCGATGCGAACCCACCAAGGCGACTTGTTCATGATGCAGCGTTCCTTGCAAGCGACTCGCTGACGAGACCATACAGGGCGCCGAACTGTGGAGTGCTTCGAACTGCGGAACTCCGCGGGAAGGGCAGGTCGACGTGGATGCTCTGACCGATCCTACCTTGACTGAAAACGGCGATCGTATGACTCAAATAGATCGCTTCGGCGATGTTGTGCGTGACAAAGAGCATGGTCGTTTTGGTTTGATCGACGATTTTCAATAGCAAGTCATTGAGTTTGGAGCGAAGCATGTCATCCAGTGCGGCGAAAGGCTCGTCCAGTAGCAGGATGTCTGGTCGGGTGATCAGAGCGCGGGCGATCGAGGCTCGCATCTTCATTCCCCCAGAGAGTTGATGCGGCTTCTTGTTCCAGTCCGCAGGTTTGAATCCGACCAGTTCGAGTGTGCTTTGGATGTTCGAATCCAAGTCGACCAGAGCTTGCGTTTTTTTTCAAATCCCGTTTTCTCAGTTCCAGCGGAAGTCGTACGTTTTGGTAAACCGTTCTCCAAGGCAGCAGCGCGGATTCTTGGAAGACAAAGGCGAGCTTGTGCTGGATATCGGCGACGTTTTTACCTTCGATTCGAAGCTGTCCGGCTGTGGGCGCAGTCAGCCCGGCGACAACACGCAACAGGGTGCTTTTACCGCAACCGCTCGGGCCGAGCAGCGTGACGATTTGGCCCATCGGTACGGTCAAATTCAGCCCATCGAGAATCGTTTGCCGCGTTCCTCGATTCGCAAAGACAACTCGCAGGTCTTGGCACTCAATCGCAGCAATCGCCATGAGGATATCCAGGGCAGAAACAATTTTAATAAATGCTTGGCATTCGCCAGCAGAGTATTCTAGTCCCGATGGCAAGATCGCGCGGGTCGTGCGGATTATCGAATCTTCGGGACGACAGAGAAAGCCAGTCTCTGCAACTCGATCGCTAAGTCGACTTCCTGGATGACCGTTTTGCTCCCAGCAGACGACTGCACCGCGATCGGGGCAAAGTTGAGGATCCCGGGAATCCCTGCGGCTTCGATGAGGCCGACGACCCTTTGGGCCGCATCGGCTGGTACTGCCATGATCGCTAAATCGATTGGATTCAATTGAGAGAACTTTCGAAGATCTTCGATACCTTGGATGGGCAAGCCCGCGACCGAGGTCCCGATTTTTTGGGGGTCGCTGTCAAAGGCTCCGATCAGATGAAAACCTTGCTGCTCAAAACCGCGATAACCGCTCAAGGCTCTTCCGAGGTTGCCGACGCCGACCAAGATGACATTCCAAGTTCGATCGGTGCCGAGGATCCGCTGGATGCTTTCGATGAGCTCTTGAACCCGGTAGCCGACGCCTCGCTGTCCAACGGTGCCCAGGTATGAGATGTCGCGGCGAACCTGAGAGTCATTGAGCCCGAGCCGCTCTGCGATCAATTTGCTCTGAACATTCGCCAAGCCAGATCTTTGCATCTGCTGCAGTTCCCGCAGATAGAACGCCAGTCGGGTGACCGTGGCCTTGGAGATCTGCGGACGGGGCTTGGTCATCGATCCAGTCACCCTTTAGAGTCGTGCTCAGTTCGGTTCGGTGCTGCGGAACGACTCAGGGGCGATCTGCCTAAGAAACTCGGCGCACTTGTCGACCGCGTAGAGGATTTGCTGGTTCGAGTGGGTCGAGTTGATGAAGAATCGCAATCGGGCGGCAGATTCTTCGACCGCTGGGTAAAGGATCGGTTGGACGTTGACTCCTGAATCGATCATTCGACGCGATAACTGGAGCGCATGGAGCGAGTTGCCGGTGATCACAGGGATCACGGGTGTCTGGCTCGAATTGCCGGTGTTTAGTCCCCGCTTCTTGGCCTCGGTCAGAAACAACCTCGCCGCCTCTTTGAGCCGAGTGACCCTCGAAGGATCCTTGCGAAGCACCTCGATCGAGGCGATCGCAGCGGCGGTATTCGGCGGTGAAAGTCCGACGCTAAAGACAAATCCCGGGGTGGTGTATTTGAGATACTCGATGAGTTCCCGGCGGCCGGCGATATAGCCACCGCAGGATCCAAACGACTTGCTCAGCGTACCCATCCAGATATCGACATCGTTGGGGTCTACCCCAAAGTGTTCCCCAATGCCGCGACCGGTCTTGCCCATTGTTCCCATCGAATGAGCTTCGTCGACCATCAGCCAGCACTGATGCTTCTTGCACACTTCGATGAACTTGGGCAACACGGGGAAGTCGCCGTCCATGCTGTAAACTCCCTCGACGATCACCAACACGCGGCGATGGCGTTTGCGCTGTTCGAGCAAGATCGCATCGAGGGCTTCGGCGTTGTTGTGAGGGAATGGTCGACGACGACTACCCGAAAGAATGGCACCTTGGATGATGCTGTTGTGCGAGAGCGAATCGTGGAGGATCAGGTCCTGCTGTCCAACCAAATGTCCGATGACCGATTCGTTGGTCGCATGGCCCCCGACCATCACGATGGAATCCTGCACCCCGATCCAATCGGCAATTTCCTTTTCGAGCCGGCGGTGAATGTCTTTCTCACCACTTACCAACCGCGATGCCGAAACGCTCGTGCCGTACTTCTTGGTCGCTTCAACAACCGCTTGAGTTACCTCGGGGTCTCCGCTCATGCCCAAGTAGTTGTAGCTGGCAAAGCTGATGCGCTGCTGGCCATCGACGAGCGTTGTGTCTCGGGTCAGTCCCTGGTGAATCGAGAAATAAGGGTTTGGAAGCCCGGTCATCTCCATCTGCTGCATCGTCTGCTTGAGCCGACGGTACTCGGGCAACATGTCAAAACGGTAGTCCTCCGGAGCGATCGTTCGCTCTTGTGCCTGATCGGGCTCAAGCATCTTGACTCCGTCGCGAATCTTGTCCTTTCCAAAGGTCCCTTCGATCGCCTCGGCGATCTCGCGGACCGTCTCGATCTCTTGCAGGAGATCCTCTGGAATACGCCCCTCGACGGAATTCTCTAGGAAGTGAGCGATCTGAAGCCGCTCGAGACTGTCGAGCCCCAGGTCCACTACGACATTGGTGTCTAGATCCAAAAGTTTGGCTCGCTCTTGAGCCACGCTACGCACGGCGCGCTTGACCAACTCGACTACATCCGGATCGGGATCTCGCGTCTTCTTGGGGTGTATGCCCGACGAAGTGAACCCATCCTTCAAATCACCAACGGTCGCTGCAGCGATCATCGGAGGACCATCAAAGAGCCCCTCCTCCCAACTGAGCCACTGATGGACCACTCGCAAGGTTCCTTCGCGGAAACCCTTCAAGCATGCGTGTCTTTGAATTTTCCCCGACGAGGTTTTCGGCAGGGATCCATGGCGAACCAGGACCACCGCATCGGGTGGAATCTCATGGTTTGCAGTCACACTTCGCCGAATCGATTGAATCACCGGATTCCAGTCGTCTTCAAGCGAGCGCTGAACCTCGACGGTGATGATCAGCCTCTCGCGAGGCCCTGAGTCGTCGGCAAAGGCGGCCGCCGCCGAGGATTGAATCGACTCATGGCACTCTTCGACCGTCTGCTCGATGTCTTGCGGGTAACGATTCACTCCACGCACGATGATCAGATCCTTCACGCGACCAGCCACGTACAATTGGCCTTCGCTCAGGAATCCAAGATCGCCTGTGCGCAGATAAGGGCCATCGCCATCCTTGGTCGAGGCGTGAAAGACCGCTTGGGAGATATCGGGCTTTTCCCAATACCCTAGACCGACACTTGGACTGTCGACCCAAATCTCTCCAATCTGGTTGTCGGCAAGTGGTTTGCGCGTCTCTGGTTCGACAATCAAGACCTTGGTGTTGGCAGTTGTTACCCCGCAACCAACGAGCTTGCGAGCCATCGGATCGTCGTTGCTTACCGGTACAACCAATCGGCCATCGAGTTGCCGACCATTGAAACTGCGAAGCACCGGTGCGGTATCGTGAGGTCCCCCTGTGACGATCAATGTCGTCTCGGCCATGCCGTAACAGGGCAAATGGGCCTCATGCCGGAAACCGACCGGCCCGAACCGCTGGGTGAACTGTTCGATCGTTGATGCCCGAACCGGTTCTGCGCCATTGAATGCGACTCGCCATGAACTCAGGTCCAATCCCTGGAGCTCTTCCTGGGTCACCTTGTCGACACACAGTTGATAAGCGAAGTTGGGGCCGCCGCTGGTGGTGGCTCGGTAGCGGCTGATGGCCCTGAGCCAACGCACAGGGCGCTGCAGGAATGTCATCGGACTCATCAAGACTAAAGTCGCGCCGAAGAATAGCGGCGCGAGGATTCCACCAATAAGCCCCATGTCGTGGTAGGTCGGCAGCCAAGACAAACCGATCGACGTGTGGTGCTCACCAAACAACGTCGAAATGATCTCGCAATTTCGGATCAGATTTCCATGCGTGAGCATCACCCCTTTGGGCTGCCCGGTCGAACCAGACGTGTACTGCAAGACCGCCAGGTTGCCATCCAAGATCGGAACTTCGCTGAACTGGATGGCGATCGATCGGTCGATCGTGTCGGTCCCGATAAGTTCCATCGTTTGGGTTTCGCTGCGCATGTTCTCATCGCGCAGGATCTGATTGACCGTCTCCTGGGTCGTCAAAGCCAACGCAGCTAGACAGTCCTCGGCAATCCCCTGGATTCTGGCCCCTTTGCGGTTTCGTCGAGGAGGATAAGCCGGAACGGCGATGCAGCCGGCATACAAGCATCCAAAAAAGCCGATGATGAACTCGAGGGTCCCCGGCGGATATAGCATTAGCACGCGCGATCCTACTGCATGCTTCTGCAGGATCCGTACCGCGATCGCTCGGGCCGCATGATCCAACTCGGCGTACGTCAGCTTGGTCTCGTCGTCGCTCTCCCCATCGGTCAGGTAGAAGGCGACTTTGTTCGGAAACGTGTTCGCCCAATACCGCAGCAAATGGACCATGGTCGTCAGCGGCGGAGAGTATGGAGAGTGGATCGAGCTCAGGTCGAGAGTCGTAAACTCTCTGGCTCGACGTTTACCAACGACATTCATCGGCAAAGTACTCGGATGGGTTGAAAAGGATGTTTTGCTCGCATTCATCGTTTTTTGATACTGCTCCAGAGCGTCGAAACACCGCTTTTTATCGGTTAGGAGTTATCCTGACAATTCGTCAAACTCGGCACAGGCCCTGATTTCGGCTCTAGTTCAATTCGAATGCAAATCGAACTAGTCCTGAATATCCCCGGCAACCGGCGTTCTTTCCAGGGATAATAGACCGGAAACCAAGGAGAAAATCCACTTGCTGGTTTTTTACTGGGAACCTATAATTTCGCCCCCTTGGGAGGTTTTTCGTTCCAACTCGGATCCGGACCGCGAATTCCCAAGGTCTGCTCGCTTAACCGTCATTCCGTCGAACCAAACAACCATAAGCACTTGCTAGCAAACGGTTTCGGTTTCATTGGGTGGAGTCGGGCCAGATGCGTGAGAGCAACTTATAGATCAATTGAACCAGAAGCCTGGCGATGTCTTAGGCTACCAAAAAAAGGCTAACTGAAATGGTCGAACCGAAAAAAACTGTTCAGCAAAAAACAACTGTCGCGAAACCTGGTTCGGTCGAACAGAAGTGGTTCGTAGTCGACGCGACCGACTGCACGCTAGGCCGCCTGGCTAGTGAAATTGCCATGGTGCTCATGGGCAAGCACCGTCCGCAGTACACCCCCCATGTCGATACGGGTGAATTTGTGGTTGTGATCAACGCAGAGAAGGTCAAGATGTCGGGCCGAAAGCTAGAGCATCGACACTATGCATGGTACAACGGTTACCATCGCCAAAAGATGGAAAGCTACGGCGAACGCCTCGAGCGCAAGCCAACCGATTTGGTTCTGCTGGCCGTCAAGCGAATGTTGCCCAAGAAGAACAACCTCGCAAGACACATGCTCTCGAAACTTAAAGTCTACGCAGGGAGCGATCATCCTCATCAAGCCCAGCAACCGATCCCAGCTCCGTTTGGTTATCAAGCTGAAGCGAAACAATAACTCAAGCCAACGTCAGTAATTTAGAGTCCTAAAGAGAACCGAACATGTTCACAAAGAAAGACAAAGTCAGCGGTGATTGCCTCGGTACCGGACGTCGTAAGACATCGGTCGCTCGTGTTCGTGTTCGACCAGGCTCAGGCAAGATCACTGTCAACGATCGAGCTTTCGAAGAGTACTTCGTCACCGATATGGAGCGACGACTCGTGACCCAAACCCTTGAGCATGTTGGACATTCGGACAAGGTCGACGTATTCATCAGAGTCTCAGGTGGTGGCCCGATCAGTCAAGCTGGCGCGATCCGAATGGGGCTCGCGCGTGCACTGGTCAGCTTCTCCGAAGAGAACTTCCAACCCCTCCGCGATGACGGTTTCCTAACCCGCGATTCTCGCATGAAGGAACGCAAGAAGTACGGTCTTCGCGGTGCTCGCCGTGGAACCCAGTTCTCGAAGCGTTAAGCGGGTGAGCCAGCGATTCGATTTCCTGATCGCTGGATCTGGTTTTTCCGGTAGTTTACTGGCCTGGATCTTGGCCTCCCAAGGCAGATCGGTTCTTTTGATCGATCGATCCAGGCATCCTCGCTTTGCCGTCGGTGAATCTTCAACCCCGACAGCAGATTTTCTTCTAGCTTATCTGGCACAGTGATGGAACCTACCATCCCTGGCACCCTTGGCCTGTTGGGGGCAATGGAAAAAGCACTACCCCCACATCGTCTGCGGTAAAAAACGGGGGTTCTCCTATTACCACCACCAACCAGGTGCTTCGATCGATACCCATCGATTGAATACCGAGTCCCTTCTGGTCGCTGCCAGCGCCCAAGACGCCTGGAGCGATACGCATTGGTTGCGAAGTTCGGTCGATGAGTTTCTGGCCAACCAAGCCCAAGCCGAGGGTGCAACACTGCTTGAATCCACTCTCATTGATTCGGCAGAATTCGACTCTGCGTCGCATCGCTGGAGTCTTCGCCTGGAAACAAATCAACGGGATTCAACGCAGGGAATAGATATCCAAGCCACATGGCTCATCGATGCGACCGGGCATCATGGTTTACGCTCTTCAAGTATTGATAATCCGGATGATTCGGCTTGGATGCGAACTCGCACTGGTGCCGTGTACGGACACTTTGAGGGAGTCGCTCCATTTGATGAAGCTGCATGCCAGTTGGATCCATTCAGCGGCGATGACGCTGCGCAGCATCATGTCCTCGAAAGCGGATGGGTTTGGATGCTGCGTTTCGATAACGGCATCACTAGCGTCGGCTTGGTCGAGCCTGCATCGACTCCCAGAAGTCAAGAAACTTTTTGGAACACGATCGAGCGTCATCCAAGCTTGGCTCGGTTGATGCAAAACGCCAAGCTGACTGCGCCGCAGGAAGATCGAGGGGCTCCAAATAGCAATCGACCGGCGATGGCAACGGCGGAGCGGATGAGCCGTTGCCGATCGAAGGCTTGGGGACCGGGTTGGGTATGCCTGCCGGTCTCGTACGGATTCATCGATCCACTTCACAGCACCGGAATCGCGCACGCTCTGAGCGGCGTTTGTCGTCTTGCTGAATCCTTAATGCTCGATCAACAGCGGTGTTATCAATCGCTTCAGAAGTACGGACTCGATCTGCGTCGCGAGCTTCAGTGGCTCGATTTGTTGGTCGATGGTTGTTATCAAGCGCAGCCTTCGTTTCAGAATTTCGTCGCGTTTGCGTGCATGTATTTTGTCAGCGCGATCGAGTTTGAAAAACAACTGGCCGCCGACCCGTCCCACTGGCCCAAAGGGTTTTTGCAATCCCAAGACACCGAACTATCGAGTGTCGCTGGTCAGGCCTACCAGATGCTGGAGTTGTCCAAGACTGATTCGGAGCTGAGTCGGGGATTTGCACAGCAAGTGCGAGCTTGGATAGAGCCCTGGAACCGAGTCGGCCTGCTCGATCCATCGATTTCAAACCGGATCGCCCATTCGGTCGCACCCAAGTACGCTTCGAGTGTGGACTCGCTTTGCAGCGGACTCAAGTAGGAGAGTATGCCAAGTTGGGCATCGCCTAAGGAACCTCGAGCAGTCGCGACATCACGTCGATCAAGATGGATTCGACCGATGGGTCGACACAGCTTGAGGATTGCTGGGTTTCGTAACCACCCTCGCTATAAGCACGTTCGGTGCCGATGTATCCCGGACCATAGTCCCCATAGGCGGCCATCATCACACTCAGATCCGGACGCATCTGTTTTGCTGCAAGCTGATACTCGACGAAAAGCTCGCCCGGAAGATGCAGGCACCTTGCTTTGCCGACGCTCAAGCATGAGATATCGATCTTGTGACCGGATTGGACTCTTCTCAAATAGGCCAACTGGTCCGCGAGCGAAACATATCCTTTTGCCGGCACCTCTCGTAGCTTGCTAACTAGGTCTTGTTCGATCAGATGCCGAGCGATGGGTAAGGTTACTGGGAGGCTGTTCCAACGGATATCCTCCGATGAAAGTGGGTGTTTTTCTGTTTGGTTGTGCGCTTCACGCATGGCATCGGCAAGTCGCGTTGCGAGGATCATTCGATTGGCTTCTGCGCCATCGTTGTACTTACCTGCCGTCACGTTACCACCGGCACCGTTGAAGTGGACGTGAATCGTGTTGTTGAGGTCCTGGCCTCGGATGAATCGCGCGATGCCGGGGAAGTCAGGGCTTGGAATCCCTCGGAGATAATAGCTTTGGGGATGGCAAGCGTAGTAGCTCAGGACTGCGATCGGTTGTTCGTCCTTCCAAAAACTCAGCAGAGAAACCACCGGATCGATGACACCTTCGGGTTCTGCTCGTACGGCTGGATCTTTGGTGGAGCTGGTGCGAGTGGCTCGGATCTTGCCATCGGGGCCAGCGATGCGGCGCTGGCTTGCCACCTCTTTGACGACGGCTTGTCCAAGTCCATAGTGGGTAACACTGACCGCGTTGGGGATTGCATTTCGAATAGCATCCGAAGCGCGCTCGATGACCTCCCGATGAAATTTTCCTTCGAAGCGCGAGTAACCTTGCAACTGCAATTCGGCGATGATTTTTTCGGCGGTAAAGTCGCAGCCGGGAGCGTCGTGCTGGTGGAGTGTATGGACAGCAACTCGTTCAGGAGTGGTCCCGGCGGCTCTTGCTAACGCTTCGCGAAAAGCATCGTGTCCTTCGTTGGCGATCCCGATCCAATCGACAGCGCAGAGCACGATCGGCTGACCAGCCCCCAGCAGGACAATCCCCCGGCAACGGAGGGTCAACTCATCGACACGCCGCACGGGCTGATAAGCCATCGCGGTGCCGAGTGGGGGAGTCGCATCGACATCGAACGGTGCCAATTGGATGGGTTCACCGGCTTGGCCTGTCGATGTAGAAAAACAGAGCAGGGGGAGCAGCAAGAGCGTCCAGATGGTTCGCATGGTTTGATGCGCTTTACTTTAAAGGTGAGAAGCTCGTTGGTTTGAGGAACCAGCTCTTGACACCCGCTCCGACGGTCAGCGAGCCGCCGGCTGCTTTTTCCGAGTCGGTTCGAACCTGGTTCCAAACTGGGTCATCTCGGAATTTTCCGAAGGATTCCTTTTGAGCATCAGGGGATGCATGCGTTAGGAAATAGACCAGCGAGTTTCCGGCGGCTGGAAGATCGTCGGAAATTTCCGCCTTGGACTGACCGGCGGGCGAGACTGCATCGAGCAACTCGCGAGCCTTGATCGCTTCGCCGTTAGCGATGGACCAATAGATCACGTTGTTCATCCCATACTTCTTAAAGAGCGTCATGGTGTGGTTTCGAAAACGGTTATTCAGCGCGGCTAGATTGTTGGGGGTAGCGATATAGGTGCGGAGTTCGAAGACGCGATTGCCAACGTTTTCGATCGCAAACTTGGGCGAGTAATCGTTGGTACTCAAGAAGATTCGCGTTACTGATTTGGTAGGCTTCTTGCCATCGACCGCAGAGGCCTCGTAGGCAGTTTGCCAATCCGGATCGGCACCGAATGCCGACCAAGCGGCATCGCAGGTTTTTCGGTCAGCATGGCGGACCAGAGTCACGACGCGGGGGTCGGCAGCGTCATTAGGAACCCAAGCACCGATAAGTTCGATCTTATGCTTGGCTAAAAATTTGATACCGGTGTTTTCCATAAGTTTGAGCAAGTCCGCTTGGCGTCCCTGTTCAGGGGTGTACACCCGCATTTCGTAGAGAGAGTCCTGTGCGAAGGCCGTTGCGGAACTCATGAATCCTCCGAGTGCCAGTACCATCATCCATCCGAAAAATGCTCTCATGCTTGGATCCTACTGTTTCGTGTGTTTTTTGGTTGGGTTGATAAAGCTTACTAGTCGCAATGATTTGATTTAGAATCATCGATCCGACCGAGCGGCATTATACTTGGTTCTCAATCGCTTGTGGGCATTCCTATCGGTGGTGTTATGAATAGCAGATGGATTACTTGTTTGTTGTTGTTTTTCTTGGCGTTGTTTTTTTTCGTTGCTGATGCCTTGAGCACTGTCTCGGTCGCTTGGGAATCACAGAGTTCGGATCCGATCGAGTTGCCTCGTAAGCCGCTGCTGCATTTGGACGCTGTGGAGCTTGCCAAACAGGTTGGACTCGGCGCTGAGCCAAAGCCGGTGCTTGTTTGGCCGGACTCAGCCTCTGGGTTATTGCGATTTTCGGCTAGTTCTCCTGAAACTGCACCTCGTCTTCATTCAGGACAAGGGTGGAGCAGCGTTCGATTCGACGGAATTGATGACTCGATGCGGCTTGTGACCCCTCAGGCTCAATTATCCTCTTCAAGCATTTGGCTCGTGCTGGCTCCGCATCAAAACCAAGGTGACTTTCGCGGATTTCTGGCCACCAATGCTCCCGGCCAGAGGGATTATGTTTCGGGGTTCAACATCGATATGGGGCCAGGCCCAAGCCTGCGGTGGGATACGATCAACCTCGAAGGTCGTGGTTTTTCGGGCATGCAAAACCTGTATCCGACCAGCGTTCCATTTGGGACTTTGCAGATCCTCGAAATTCGCTTAGACCCTGAGCACAAGCAAATCGTTCTTTTTGTGAATGGCGAGCAGACTGGTCAGCGTCCCTGGACCCTTGAGCCGATCTCGATCGATCAATGGACTCTGGGCGCTCGATACTATACCAACGGCCCGGGAGACCAGCAGGTTCGCGGCCATGCAGCTTGCGATATTTCCGAATTGATCGTCTTTGATCAGGTTCTTTCTAGCGAAGAGTCGCAAGAATTGTACAAGCGACTCGAGGCCAAGCATCGAAGGCTTGCAGAGGTTCTGCCTGGGCAAATCAAGAAGGACTCGGACTCGGACGTGTTGGTCAAGTTCGAGAATCCACCTGAGTTGCAAATGCTTCAAAGCGGTTTTGATGTACACCGCATTCCTCTAGAGTTGACGAATATCAACAACGTGCTTTACCGACACGATGGGGTATTGGTGACACTCGGATACAACGGCGATGTCCATTTGCTCAGGGATACCGATTCTGATGGATTGGAGGATCAATCCAAGGTGTTCTACCGGAATACTGGATCGCTGCGAGGACCGATCGGGATGGTGCTCACAAGGCCCGAGGATCCGCGAGGGTTTGGGGTTTTTGTGGCTAGCAAGGGGAAGGTGTCCTTGCTGCTCGATGCAGACAGGGACGATGTCTGTGACCAGGAGGTGATTGTCGCTCGTGGATGGGAAGAGATCACTCAAAATGTCGACGCAGTCGGACTGGCCATGGGACCAGATGGATCGCTGTACTTTGGACTCGGCGCAGCCAATTACGCCAATGCTTATCTTTTGGACGATCAAGGTAACAGCAAATTTGATTTGAAGAGTGATCGCGGGACTATTCAGAGAGTATCGGCGGACTTTTCGAAGCGGGAAACTGTATGCACAGGCGTTCGATTTCCAATCGGTATCGCGTTTGGCCCAGAGGGCGATTTGTTTTGCACGGACCAGGAGGGGGCGACCTGGCTTGCCAATGGAAATCCTTTTGATGAGCTGTTGCATATCCAAGTGGGGAAGCATTATGGATTTCCGCCAAGGCATCCGAAGTTCAATCCGGGTGTGATCGACCATCCATCGGTGTTTGATTACGGGCCTCAGCATCAATCGACCTGCGGTCTTTTTTTCAACCCGATCGAGGATGCGTCCAAAGCGCAGAGCCAGAAGCGTTTTGGACCTGAGGCTTGGGGTGGCAACGCCTTGGTCGCAGGCGAGTCGCGCGGGAAAATCTGGCGCACGCAACTGGTGAAATCCAAACACGGATACATTGCTCAATCGCAGTTGATTGCATGTCTGCAGAAGCTGACGATCGATTCGTGTGTGTCACCTCACGGGGATCTCGTGGTAGCTTGTCATAGCGGCCCGCCGGATTGGGGAACGGGTCCTGCCGGGATCGGGAGCCTTTACAAGATCCGTACTGCACAAAAATCTGTACCCCGACCTGTTCTGGCATGGCGCAACTCTCCGACGGAGTTATCCGTGGCGTTTGATCAGCCGATCGATCCGACGCGATGGTCTGAACTTGCAAGCAAGATACGTATAGAGACCGGATCGCAAGTCAGGGCAGGGGACCGTTACGAGAATCTTATCCCTCCGTATGCGGTGGTCCAAGCTCAACTTTTATCGCCGCGCAAATTATTGCAGGCGACGAGTATTGGACTCAGTCCGGACTTGCGAACATTGACCGTGAGTTTTCCCGAAGTGGCAACCATGCAACATGTCGCGCTCGGTTTGCCATCGAATCTGGACTCCAGCGAATCGAGGAGCATGCTGGGAAGCGATTCAACTCGAATTGTCCAGATGCAAGACAATGAGATCGACGCGGGACCTTACGGAGTCCAGGCTCATTGGGTTACGACGGGTGGCGAATCGGAGACTTGGGTGGGGTGGTTGCCTCACGTCGATTTGGAGGTTTCTAAATCATTGACAGCAGGCAGTGCGCATCACGATCGACTTTGGCAACTCATCGGCAATGCGGGCAAGCTAACACTCCAGACGCAGCTTGATCTGCGGGGGATCTATCGACCCAAGGTTCAGCCCGGGTCCAAGATCGATTACCAGTGGCCAGAGGAGCTGGTCACACTGCATCTGGCAGCCGTAGCACCAGCCGGGACTCCGAAATGGGACTTGAGTGTGGCTCTGATGCCCGATACCAAGTTGGTGTTGGATCTCGATCGATCGGTGCCCAGCGATAGCTTGAGTTACCAATTCGAAAGTGGCGAAGGAACCGGTCCTGTGACCCCTTTTCGATTGGTGCTTGAGAAGGGTTCTGGCCCAATCGCTCTGGAATTATCTGTGTCAACGCAGGAGTTGGTTCAGCAGCAAGCTCTGCCATTGGTCCGTTTTTGGATGCCTTGGGTTTCCGAGCAACAAAACACTGGATTAGTTCCGGAAAGGCTTGCCAATGTACCGGAACTCAAGGGTGGAAATTGGGGGAATGGGCGTCGATTGTTTCTGAGTGAGTCGGTGGGTTGTTCCAAGTGCCATACTGAGCCGGGTTCGGGAATACCGCCTAAGCTTGGGCCTGATTTATCGAACATGCCATCGCGCGATTATGCGTCGAATCTTCGGGATATCCTGCAACCGAGCCATGCGATCAATCCGGAGTTTATCGGCCATCAAGTTCGAATGAACGATGGGGCAGTTTTAACGGGAGTCCTAAGAGAGCAGGGGGACAAGCTGATGTTGGGGGATTCTCGTGGGGGAATGCATGAGTTGCAGCGCAGCGAGATCGAGCAGATGGTTCCATCGAAACTGTCGGTCATGCCGACTGGGTTGATCGATAAATTGGATGAAGATCAGCGTCGGGATCTGATGAGTTATCTGATGAAGCCACCGCCATCGATGCCTTTGTCGGGGCCGATAGCGGCTCCGAGAGTCAGGACTGCGGCGGAGGTGTCGCGGGTGCTCGAGGGTAGTCGGCCGCTTCCGGAGAACTTGCGCCAATTGAGGGTGGTTTTGGTTGCTGGTCCCAAGGATCATGGTCCTGCCGAGCATGATTATCCTGCGTGGTTGATGCAGTGGGGGCAGTTGTTGACGGCGGCTGAAGATATCGAGGTGCAGATTGCATGGGAGTTTCCCGAACCGGACCAGATCGAGCAAGCCGATGTATTGATTTTCTTTCAGAAGGGGAGTTGGGATCAGGCTCGAGCCAGGGCGATGGACGCTTACTTTGAGCGAGGAGGGGGTGCGATCTATTTGCATTGGGCCGTTAACGGTTCGGATCGCGTTGAAGATTTTTCCAAGCGGATAGGATTGGCTTCTTGGGGAGGAAAGATCAAGTATCGGCATGGACCTTTGGAGTTGCAGATCAATGACAGTGCGCATCCGATCATGCGTAATGTACCGACGATGGATTTGCTCGATGAGAGTTATTGGTTGCTCACGGGTGATACCAAGCGGATTGGTTTGTTAGCTAGCAGTATGGAGGAGGGAGAGGCGACACCGCAGATGTGGACGTATGAGCCCGGGCGTGGTCGGGTTTTTGTGAG
>JBJTAQ010000584.1:0-2785 GCA_046090945.1 Pirellula sp. | reverse complement strand
CTCGCTGGGTATCGGGCAACGCTGCGTACTCGTAAATCGGATTGTAGCCGATGTGGACATCAGCTCGCGAAACGAGTTGCGGCGGACTGAGCAGATTCGAGAATGTCTCTGGCGTCGAGGTGATCTTCGAGAGGATCATCTGGCCGACACTGCAAGACTCCGCGTCCTCCTGCACTACCACCAGTCGACCGGTCTTCTCCAATGATTCGGCGATGGTAGCAAAGTCCCAAGGCACGATTGACCGCAGATCGATCACCTCGACCGACACCTCGCCATCGAGCTTCGCAGCGGCCTCGATCGACTGCTCGATGCAGTTGCCCCAGGATACCAGCGTCACATCTCGACCAGGTCTTCGAATCCGAGCCTTGCCAAAGGGCGTCGGTTCGAGCTGCACAGGTACATCCATTTGCTGACGAAACAGATGCTTGGGAATCAAATAGATCGTCGGATCCTCGCTGTGCATGGAAGTCCACATTAAACCGGCAGCATCCTCAGGCGTGCTCGGTACGACAACCCTGAGCCCAGGGATGTGCGCGAAACTACCCTCGTTGGCTTGACTGTGCCAAATCGATCCACCTGGAAGATAAGCCCCATATGGGGAGTAAATCACCGCAGGGCACTTCCACTGACCAAAAGTCCTCCAACGGATAGTCGACATGTTTTGAGTGATCTGCGACCAAGCAGGTCCGGAGAAATCGACGAACTGCAGTTCGAACACCGGTAGCATACCGTAACAAGCCAGCCCGACGGCGACCCCGGCAATGGTCGCTTCAGCCAACGGTGAGTTGTAGACTCGATCCGGAAACTGCGTCGATAGTCCAGCCGTCAACCGAAACACCCCTCCCTTGGGATCCTCGATATCCTCGCCGAAGAAAACATACCGGCGATCAAGCTTGAGCCCCTCCCGAAAAACCTCATTGACCGCATCGACCATCCTCCACTTGCGGCCTGCTTCGATCGGTGGCTCCTGTGCATCGGGCTCCTGGCCAAACAGATGGTCCATCAGTTCTCTAGCCTTGGGATCCGGTTCGAACTCGGCTTGTCGATACTCCTCGTCGATTTGCTGATCGATCTGATGTCGGATCTCTTCCCAAATGTCCCAAGTTAACTCACCCGCTTCGATCAACTCCTCAGCTACGGTATTGATCGGATCGCGTTCCATCATTTCAGAGATTTCCACAGGTGGGCGATAGACGCGATGGTCGTCGCTACTGGTGTGACTGCATAGTCGGTCCACCTCGCATACCAAGACCGAAGGACCGTAGCCGTCTCGGGCCTTGTCGATCGCCTCGCTCGCCGAGATCCATACGTTGTCCGGGTGGCGTCCATCGACGTGGACCAAACCAATTTTGTCGCTGAAAATCCCAAGCTTAAAGGGATTGAATTTGTCCGTATTGGTACTGATTCCATAACGATTGTCTTCGACGATGAAGATCACCGGCAGCTTGCGCTCGGTCGCAAACGCGACCGCTTCGTAAAACTCCCCCTGACGGCTAGCGGCATCTCCAGTCGTTGCGACCACAACGCCATTTGTTCCTTGCATCTGCATGCCCCATGCCACTCCGCATGCTGGAAGCAGATTGCTAGCCGTTGGAGTCGGGACACTCCAGATATTCTTTTCCCGAGAACTTGGATGACCAGGCATCTGACGGCCACCGCTGCTGGTGTTCCGCTTGGCAAAGTAAGCCCGAGCCAATTCGCTGTTGGTCATCCCCTTGGCCAGCATCATCGCCCGATCGCGGTAGTAGGGGAACAAGTAATCGTCATGCTTGAGTTGCATGGCGACGACGGCCAAGCTCTCATGGCCCATCCCGGCGACCTGAAACCAACCTTTCCCCTGCCTCAACAGCACCCCTTCGCGACGATCGCCTTCGCGACTTTGGTACATCAACTTGAGCAACTCAAGCTTGTTGTAGGTCGCTCTGGAACTTTCGCGGCTCATCTCGATCCCCTTTCGTTCTGTGATTCAATGACTCTAGGTTTCGATAAAAATCTTTCCGGAACCACCGTGCCGTCTAGATTCGCTGAAAACGGACCAAGAGGGCTTTAGTTACCATTACAATGCGTTGATGCGCATTAATTACACCTTAAAGTATCTGTGATATTAATACAGGCTGGCAAGTACCCAGGAAAGCCAGGGGCTCATGCTTTCCGACTCCCCCTTATTTGGGACATCAAAAACCCAAAGGAATTTGGATCAAGCTTGAGTGACACTTAAGTTTCACTAGGGGTATCAAAAGGGTGATTTGCTAGAAAACTAAGCAATCACAGACTGCAGCCTGGGCCATGAGCATGCCCACGTTGATCGCAAACGGAGTTTCGAAGGATCTGCTGCCAGATCCTTTGGCGTACGAATTTACGAAGCTAGGCGATCTGGTAGGCGCGGTTGCGGAAAAGGAACTCGGTTAGGTTTCCTTCATGGGGCTGCAACCAGTTCAGACGGTTGGTCGCTATGGCACCTATGTTTAGACGATCAATGTTCACCGAATTGGTCAGTTCATCGATCCAAAGCGAATCCTTGGTCAGGGCTGTTCCAATAAGCGTCTGCCCAATCGACTTGATCATGTCCTTCTGAGGACACTCGACTACCGAAACGAACGGGAACATGTACTCTTTGGCAGCCACTCCGCGGGTCGGCGAGTCTGCATGGATGACCATCGGTCGCAAGTACGCACAGCGTTCTTTCTCGATGAGTCTCGGCCCGTATGAAGCAGTCATGTCCGTGACTCCCGATTCGGCCAGGTCTTGCTGAATCATGGACCAAGTCCCCGTAGCCATCTGCTTG
>JBJTAQ010000583.1:0-5445 GCA_046090945.1 Pirellula sp. | reverse complement strand
TCACCGTCCAGGTTGGCTTTGCCCAAGACCTTTCGAGTAACGCAGCCGATGGGAGAACCAATCCAAGCACTAGCCAAGGGCTTCTGAGTCGCTTGCGGAGTACCAATTCCAAGACCTTCAATTTACCTTGGGTGAACCGATCGAGCGAAACGAGATCTAGCCTCCAAGAGCCGATCGATCTACCTAGCACGCTACCTCCAAGCTCGCTTCAACAGGGCCGCCAAGTCCAAGCGATCGGAAGTGGAGTCGCTCGTCGCTCGGTCCCAAACACAACCCGAAGCAATCAACGCTCGCCCGGTGAGACGCAAGCCCCAGCGATTCAAACACCACCGCTTGAGCTTGATCGTTCCCCCGAGACCAAGTTGTCTGAGGCCGCCTCGGAGCCCTCGAATCGAAAAGAACTTCGTGTTTACGAGGCAGCGCCTAGCCTGGGTTCCGTCGATGCAAAGAACACCTCTCGCCGCAAATCTTCCAACGCGCTTGTAAATCCAGCACCTGGACCTCGATCCTCTGCGGCTTCAACCCTCAGCCCAACCCGTGACGTGTCTGATCATCTTGAACTCAAGCAGACGCAAGGCAACTCCAACGAGAGCGATTTGCCGAGTGACTCAGTACCTAGCGTAAGCCCCCCCAAGATTCCTGCCATCAATACATCGGCAAGACCATCGCAGCGAAAAGTAGATCGATCGAGTGCGGCTCTGGACGTTCGAGTCCCCCAACTCCGACTGCGAGTCGATGGTCCTCAAGCGATCGAGGTCGGACAGAAAACGACCTACACGATCCATGCTACGAATGAAGGTGAAAACGAGCTCCAAGGTTTAATCATTCGAGCGTCCACTCCCAAAGGGGTGGTAATCGATGGAATCAAAACGATGGTGGGTGCCTATGAGTTGGATCAAACATCCGAGGATTCAGGAGTCCTTTGGGAAATCGAATCGCTCGCCGCCAATGATTCCAAATCGATGGAGATGCAAATCGAGGTTCTTGAGGCGGAGGAATTTGCCCTAAATCTCGAATGGACCGTCGCTCCGAGTCCCTCGAAGATGAATGTCCAAGTGAATCAGCCAAAGCTTGAGTTCGATCTAAGCGGGCCGGCGGATGTTGAAGCTGGACTGCCTCAGAAATATCGTATGCGAGTCAAGAACTCCGGGACTGCGGATCTTCCGGAGTTGAACCTCCTCCTGCAAACCGAGACGACATCGCAGTTCGAATCGCAAATCGGCCCTCTGGCTGCTGGAGCAGAGAAAATCGTTGATGTCGAACTTACTTTTGACCAAGTCGGTCTTTTCCCTATCGTTGCCACAGCCAAAGACCCTTCAGGTAAACTGCAGCAGCGCCAGCGCATCGATGTCCAAGTCGATCAAGTCGAACTCGAAGCCACTTGGCTAGGCCCCCAGGAGTTTATCCAAGGGTCACAGGCCGATTATGAACTGCGGATTGATAATCTCGGCGGCATTGCCGCAACAAACCTCGAATGCTCCGTCGAAATACCTTCGGGTGTCCAAGTCCTGGAACTACCCCGAGGTATCACTCAAAACGGCAACGTCATCCAATGGTCGATCCGGTCTCTTGCACCCAACGACCGCTTCTCGCTCGCCCTGCCTTGTCAGCTGGTTCAAGAGGGCAAACAATCTCTGGTCTTCCACGCTCGATCCAAGGGGAATCGGGACCTTCAAGCGAATATCACCACGTTAGTAGACACCGTTGCAGACCTGGAACTGAGTGTCAAAGAGCCTCAAGCACCGGCTACAGTTGGTTCCGCGGTAGTCTACGAAATCCAAATCGCAAACCGGGGATCGAAGGCGGCTGAGAAAGTCCGAGTCCTGGCTCAATTCTCCGAAGGTATCGAGCCTCTTAGGATCGAAGGTCACGCTGGTCGAATCATCCCTGGTCAAGCTCTCTTCGAGGAACTGCCACAGATCGCTCCGAATCAAACCATAGTGCTCAAGGTCATCTGCCAAGCAAGCAGCAGTGGTGTGCATCGATTTCGAGCCGCAGTTCAATCTCCGAGCAGTCAAGAAGATCTGCTCGAAGAGGGGTCGACTCGATTCGTCGGTGGGTCCCTCAAGCGTTAAAAGGGGAGACCAACCGGAAACTCGACGATTTGCATCAGTCGCCATTTGCGATCGCAGCCATCAATCTTAAGACTGCCGTGGCTCGATCGCTCTTGGACCAAGAACTAGCGTTCCAAGCTTTAAGTTCCTCGTTCGTAGGAAAGCGATGCTTGGAAATTAAATACGCATGCTCGACGATCTGATTGTCCGACAGAGTGCTTTCGCAGAGCAAACGCCCCCAAGTCTGGGATTGCTCCCCGGCAGTCCGATAGTCGAGTTCTGCTTTTAAAATATCCGGCCCCCAGGATTCCTGATGATTCGGCCGCGGGTTTGAAGAGGGATCAAGTTCTGGCGGTGGAGCCCCTCGTTGGCTCGAAGGTTGAGCCAAGAGGGAATGCTCCAGCCAATCGGGCCGCTCCGGGAAGAGCCTTCGTGCATATTGTTGGATCGATCGGGGCTTGTTAGTGCCAGTTCTAACAGTCGGATTCATAAGGGATTTAAAAACGCTGCGACGAACCGAATAATCTTTCAGATTCTCGGTGTCCATCGCGAGGTACTGCGCATAGCTCAAGGTCTTTTCGGTTTGTCGAGCGATTTCGGACATCAAGAGCCAATAAACAAACTGCCTGACTCCAGCCTTTTGCTCAACGACCTGCTTTCCAAGGTAATCGATTAGATCCTGTCGCTCCTGATACGCAACTTCAGAGCCCAAGCCAAACTCAGAAGCTAGTGCCTCTCCGAAAAAATCTTTCCATATCCACTTCACCAGTTCGCGTTGATCGTGGCTCCCCTGCCCTAACCAAGACTCGATGATTTGATCGTTCGTCGTTTCGGCGCTGAAACGTCTTCCATCCGGGGATCGCCCAAGAACTTTGCTGATTCGATTGTCCTGCTCTTTGGAAAATAACTCACTTCGACCCGGTTGGGACCATCGAATCACAATGGCAGCTACGGAATCAAATGCAACAGCCTGAGCACCAGGAATATCTGCCGCCTTTGGGAGTCGGCCTGCTAGCCAAATCGGATACTCTCGGGTCTGGTTGGTATGGCACTGCGTACAAGCAACCGAGATATTCCCTGTAAGCCTTAGAAACAATTGAGTGAGTCCGCGGAGTCGCTGTTGCTCGGCTGAGTTCATCCCCACCCACGAGAGATTCGTCGGATCGGATTGCCCAGCAAACTGCAACCAATGATCCCGAAGGATGTACGCAGGATGGTCGGATTGACCGAGCCCATGCACTAGCTTTTTTTGAATCTCTTGGAGCGGGAGATCCTGCCTGATAAGTTCCTCGAGCCAATTCCGCAGTGCCAACTGATGGTCGTTGTCCAAGGGTTTTCCTCCGGTATAGAACTCGACCAAGCGGTCGGCCCAAACGCGGTTGAACTCATCCCCAAAAAGCCAGGGTTGTACCAAAGTCTCTGTGTCATGTTTGCCTGTGACTGGCTTGTCTGCGAATTTTTCGCGACGGAATGACTCGAGCTCCGTTGTCGTAGGTGGACGATGCAAGAGCAAGCCAACAATCCTTTCGGTCGTTAAACCGGTGTTGTTTGACGTTTCATCAAGCAGTCCTAGTTGCTTCCAGACTTGATGGAACTGAGAATCGATGACCGAAATGACCTGCCGATCTAGATCGCCACCGGTTTTAAAACCACGATCCTCAGATACTTGGATCTGAGATCCCCTGGGCTCAAGTGCTTGCTGTGTCAGGTCAACCCTCGGCAGGGTCTCGCCCAGTACTCCTTCAGGACCAATTTTGAGATCAACTCGCCTGGAATCATCCCGATGCGAATCATCGACGTGGGCTTCAACGGTCGACTGTGCCAAAGAGGGCTCTTGGGCCGCCGAGACTTCAACAAGTTCTTTGGACGACTCAACAAACTGGGGTGTATCTGCCAGCTTCGAATCGCCCGAGCTCGTATCCATGCGAGCGATTTGATGCGTATCTGTGTGAGAGTTTGTCGAAATGGACCACCAACCGATCAAGGATACAGCTCCGATCGATGCTGCAATCGCTGCAATCGCGGACCAAGAGTAGGTGCGTCGCTTGGGAGGCTCATAACGAGATCTTGCAATCGCCTGCACATCACGACCGGCGTTTCGAAGAGATTGATCGAGTTCCTGCCCGGAGAAGATCGATTTTTCTGACCTCTGGGCTATCCTCTCGATCAAGTCCTGCGGATTCGGTCTGGACCGAGAGTTACCTAGCCATTCATCGAGCGACGCTTCGATCAGCTTGTCGACAGGCCCGAGTTCGGGTGTCGGACCTTCGTAGGGGTTGGAGTTTTCGTTGGACATCCGACTCATCTGAATTACCGTTCTAGGCTTCCTAGTTTTTCTTCAAGGCATTGCTTGAGTTGCGCCTTGGCTCGCTGTTGCAAGTTTTTAACACCGTTCTGGCTAATCCGCAGTTCCTCGGCGATACGTTCTCGCGATGCCTGTTCCTCGAATCGCATCCTCAGAGAGGTCTGAGCCCGGGGGCTGAGTCTCTGGAAGCAGTCTTTCAACGCATCGATCAGTCGATCTCCTGAGATATCCGCACCAGCCCAACGACTCCAATATTGATCAAGCAATTCGGCTTGGTCGGTCCACCCAACCCCTCCAAACTTTCTATTGTATTCGAGCAACAAGTGGAAAGCCACTCGTCGCAAGTAGGCCGCCGTCGAGTGCTCGCTGGTCTGTTCGAACGGCTTTCTCAAAACGGCCACAAAAGTCTCCTGAGCCAGATCGTCTGCCAGATGAATCGGGCAACCGATTGCACGCAAGTACCTCCAAACCCCGAGATAATGCCCAGCGATGAGTTTCTCAGGATCCCAAGAATCTTTGGATTGGTTCAGCTCGTCCGGCACACTAAGCGAAAAGTCCCTTGATAAGCTTCCCGCTGTTGGCGATTTTCATCGGACGACCATTTCGGCTGGTGAAGGTTGTCTCGAGGGATATTCCCAAAGCATGGCATACCGAAGCCATAACGTCTTCGGAGGAATAAGGTTCGCCGACTACTTCGGTTCCGTCCTCATTGGTCGCGCCGATCGCTTGACCACCTTTGATTCCACCCCCACCGACGACGACGCTCCAGGCTCGAGCCCAGTGGTCTCGGCCAGCGTCTCCATTGATCCGAGGTGTACGGCTGAATTCACCCATCCAAACAATGCAAGTGTCCTCCAGGAGCCCCCGCTCTTGGAGGTCCGAGGTCAACGCCGCCATGGCTTTGTCCAACACAGGCAATCGATCGTTTTCCAACGTGCGGAAGATATTTTGGTGGTTGTCCCAACCCCCTAAATCGACTTCCACGAACACAACCCCAGCCTCGATCAACCGGCGAGCTAACAAGCAACCTTGTCCGAAACCACTGGTGCCATATCGCTCCTTGACTTCGGTCGGCTCCTTGTCGAC
>JBJTAQ010000582.1:0-2541 GCA_046090945.1 Pirellula sp. | reverse complement strand
CATAAGGTTCGAGCTACGCATCGACGAGCGGCCTTTTTGTCGGTTTTCTTGGCATGCGGAGGCTTTTTTGTAGGAACCACGGCCCCTTGGAGCGTGGCTTTCGGCCAAGACCAGGCAAAACCCGCGCCGAGCAAAACGGAGTCTGAGGACGACTACAAGGGTACCGAGTCCTTTGAGGAAGCCAGCCGATTGAGGGTCACCGAGTCGACCAAAGAGTCCCTCGGAAAAGTGATCGAGCTTTGCAAAAAAGCTTTGGAACTCGGGCTCGATGAACTCGACACCGCCGATGCGAAAAAGATGCTAGGAGCGGCCAGTTATCAGCGCGCTCAACGCACACTTGAAGAACTCGCCGGAGGCCGCCAGCCCGCAAACCGTGTCACAAAGATCACGGGCGAAGCCATGCAGGATCTGCAAGCGGCGATCGAGGCCGATCCAGATCTCGTCGACGCCTATGTGATGAAGGCACGGATCCACTTGCTCCGCCAAGAAATCAACAAGGGTGGAGAGACTCTCGATACGGCTCGAAACAAACTGCAAGCGATGCTCGATGCTGGAGAGAAAGACCCAGAGGTCCGAAAGAAACTCTCCGAGGTCATCATCATGCGTTCGGTCTCTCGCCAGGATGTCGACGAGCGCATCAATGATCTGCTCAAAGCGATCGAGGCAGATCCAGAAAATGAGCGCGCGATCCAACTGACCGTCGAGTCGCTCGCATCGGTCGGCAGGAACGACGAAGCCGAAGCGACCATCAAGAAATACCTTGAGAACCAACCAGATAACGAGTACGCACTGCGACGGCTTGTGCTGATGATGGTCCAAGGTGACAAACTCGACGAGGCAATGGGCCTGCTCAACGAGAAGATCGGTAAGTATCCGGAACTGAGTGTCTTGTACTCGCTTCGCTCAAGCCTGCTGCTAGCCAAGTCCAGTACCGGGAGCCCCACGCCCGAGGAACGGAATGAATGGCTTGGGTCAGGCAAGTCCGATTGCGACAAAGCGATCGAGCTCGATGCCGAAAACCTCGACGCTTATTTGAACAGAGCCAGGATTTTCCTAGCGCTGAAGGATTACAAGCAAGCAGCTAATGATGTCGATTACCTCCAGCAAAGGCGTCCGGAAATCCCAGATCTTGCCTTCTTGAAGATGGACATCGCCATCCAAGAGAAACGCATTGGTGATGCCATTGCAGAGCTCGAGCGGCTCGTGCAACTGAATCCCGAGAACCGAATGCTCCTGATGCAGCTTGCTTCCATGTACCAAATGGACGATCGCCCCCGCAAAGCTCTGAGGATCGCCGATCGATTGATCAATGCCGAGCAAACCGATTGGCAAGCTCTCAGGCTCCGAGGCGATGTCCGCTTGGCGCTCGGACAACATGCCGATGCGATCGCCGACTACGAAGAAGCGATTAAGAATATCCCTGAGGACGAAGACGATCTTTCGGGCGTGCTGAACAATCTTTCTTGGGTGCTATCGACCAGTCCAGAGGACTCGGTTCGCAACGGCGATCGAGCTCTCGAAACAGGCCTAAAAGCTTGCGAGCTAACCAAGTACAACAAGTCGCATATCCTCAGCACGTTAGCGGCAGCTTATGCCGAACTCGGCCAATTCGACAAAGCCATCGAATGGTCCACTAAGGCCGTCGAGCTTGGCGCAAAAGAAGACAACGAGCAACTCGATCAACTCAAGGAAGAGCTCAAGAGTTACCAAGAGAAGAAACCTTGGCGTGAGAAAAAAGAAACCGAGGAGAAGAAGGCCAAACCTGCCAAACCCGACGGCGGCATCGATACCTAGGCTCTCAGGAATACCGTTCCCGCGCGGGGTCGCCCGAATCAGGCCCTGCGTCAAAGCCTGGTAAATAGGGTTGCTCGCTCGTCTTCCTGCGACTTGAGCGAGTCGACTTGGCCGCTGACTTTTTAGAGGTCGACGAAGGCATTGGCAAAGGGTCCCGTCGTTTGCGACTTGCATGCTTGAGAGCGACCTCCGACGCCAGAGCCTGCGCTTCGGTCGATCCACGAACGGCGTAGATCCGATCCTTGGCCCTTTGGATAGCCGATGCATGCTCGACGATAGGCTTAGGGTAATCCTGGCCCAAGATGCAACCGTAGCGAGATTGCTCATCGAGGGTCATTTTCCAAGGCGTCCAGAGCAACTCGATCGGGACGTTTCGCAGTTCAGGGACATACTCTTTGACGAATCGTCCTTCCGGGTCCTGATCCTTGCCCTGCTTCTCTGGCGAGTAGATGCGGATGGTATTGATACCGGTGGTCCCCGATTGCATTTGAACTTGGGGGTAATGGATCCCGGGCTCGAAGTCCAGAAAGTTTCGAGCGAGGAATTCGGCTGGTCTTTGCCAATGAAGCCACAGATCGTAGGATGCAAAGGAGACGAGCATCACGCGCATTCGAAAGTTGATCCAGCGGTGGCGATGCAAGTAGCGCATGCAAGCGTCGATCATCGGGTGACCGGTTCGGCCTAGGCACCAAGCCTCGAAGCGTTCGTCAGAGAAATCGTTTTCGCGAAGGCCGTCGTAGGCGCTGC
>JBJTAQ010000581.1:0-4638 GCA_046090945.1 Pirellula sp. | reverse complement strand
CGACAAGTAGATCACGAGGCAAGTTAGAGCCACGCGCTGAGTTCGGTCGTTGGGCAAGAAGAATTGGCCTAGTCCAAAAACAGGTAGGGCTAAAAGGGCAAAATACAGGATCCAAACGCCAGGATTATGGCTTCGCTGTTTCCCGGAGGATCCCGGTGTCGATGCGCTCGATTCTGAAATGTCCGATCGTTTGAAGATTCCTAGAGACTGCAGCAGTCCATAACCGTGGGTGTCTTGGGCGTCGTCGACACTTGTGCAGTCCATGGTGATACGATCGGCCAGAAAAACGATCAGGGCCAAGAATCCAATCAGGATCGGAATGCTCCAAGGTGCCAGCAGGCCTTCGAGGACAAAGAAGCGAGGAGCTACGAAAAGGGTCGCCGCACTGAGCACCCCCAAGTAGGTGAGCGATTGAGCGCGAGATTGCTCGATGGCGATGCGGGTGATCAAGACTGAGGCCATGGTAAAGAGGCCCAGAATCCACATCAATCTTATATGAAAATCCCCTTGATACAGTGTCGTGATCAAGAAATAGACCAGCGACCCGATCATCAGGATGATCAGTATCGGTGCCAGTGCGGCCAGAGCGTAATCAAAGGAGGTGGGATGGAGTCTGCGGTCGGCCATGATGCTCTATCGTATCCGCTGAACCCAAAAAAATCAGCCGGCACGCTCGAGAGCGTATCGGCTGATCGTTGTTTTCGATAAGCTTCAATACGTGGTCGAACTAGACCATGTCCTTGAGCTTCTTCAGAGGGCGAACCTTTACGGAGGTTGAAGCTGGCTTGGGATCTGCCCACTTCATTTCGCCGGTCTGAGGATTGCGAACTTGTCGCTTTGGCAGAGCCTTCTTTTGAACCCGCACGACCTTTGCAAGATCGGGAATCACGAAGGTGCCAACGCCCTTCTTGCCGATCGCATTGGCGATTTCCGCCTTGAGTGCTTCGAAGACTTCAGCGACTTGCTTCTTGGACAAGCCGGTGGTTTCTGCGATGTTCGAGAAGATCTGGACTTTGGTGAGAGGCTTTTCTGCCTTGCCTGCTGCTTTCGCCATGTAGAGGACCCTTGTACTTAATTCGATGATGGATTCGAAACCGATTGGATGTTCGACGCAGAACAAATCCGATCAGGCTGAATTAAAGGTTGAGATAAACAAAATGCAACCGGTAGAGGGCAAAAACTAGGGTATTTACCAAGGAATTTCGAGAAATTGCTGAAAAAACCCAATAAAAGCCCGGATTCGTTGTGTAAAAACCTCAAAAAACCAAGAGAAAACCCTCTTGTATGGCTTGCAAATCAGTCTTCCCTGAATCGATAACCAACCCCTCGAACGGTTTCAATCGCATCGGCATTGGGACCAATTTTCTTGCGCAGCGCACGGATGTGGACATCGATCGTGCGTTCGAGTACCAAGGTGTCTTCGCCGAGCGCCGAGTCGATCAGTTCGGTGCGATCGAATGCTCGGCCTGGCTGTCGGATGAGTGTATCGAGCAATCGAAATTCGCTCTTGGTAAGTTCGACTTGCTGACCGTCGACACTCACACGATAGCGTCTTCGATCCAGAGTGATCCCTGCACGCGAGACGACATCGTGCTCATCATCGGGTTTGGATGCTTTGCGTCGCTGAAGAGCCTTGATGCGTTCCATGAGGACTCGAACGCTGAAGGGCTTGGTAACATAATCATCTGCTCCAACCGAAAAGCCGATCAGTTGATCGGCTTCCTCGGTCTTTGCCGTAAGCATAATGATGATGGACGAAGCTGTTTCTGGTTTGCTGCGAAGTCTCCTACAGACTTCTACTCCATCGATAATCGGCAGCATCACATCCAGGAGGATCACATCGGGCAACTTTAATTGTGCCTGATTGATACCGTCGCGACCATCGATCGCCAAAGTGACTTCGTAACCGGCTTTGTCCAAGTTGTACACGAGGATTTCGGAGATAGCCCGATCGTCCTCGATCACCAAGATTTTACTTTTTGGCATAATCTTTCCATCGTCCAAGGTGCTCGCATCATGCAGCGCCCCTCTAGCTCGCCTGTCGATGCCGAATGATTACCCCGTCGACCATATAGATCACATCCTCGGCGATACTGACCGCAAGATCGCCGATCTGTTCCAGATGCCTGGAAGCAGAAAAAGCATGCAGTGCAGCTTCAACCTGGGAAGGATCTTTCTGGATCAATTCAGCCAAAACTCCAATCACTTGAACGTTCTTGGCATCCAACGGATCGTCCATCACGATCACGCTGCGGGCCATCGCCGAATCGTTGCTGACAAAAGCATCGAGGCTGGCTCGGACCATCCGCGTGACCATCGTGGCCATCTCGTTGATGCCGTTTGGGATCGGAAATTCTGGGTGGGGGCAAAGGCTATCGGCCCTCTGCGCGATATTGCAAGCTAAATCGGCCATGCGTTCGAGGTCATTGTTGACTTTCATCATGGTGGTTACCCGCCTGAGGTCGGCTGCCACCGGCTGGTGCAACGCGAGCATCTTCAAGCAGTCCTCTTCGATTCGGACTTCCGCGCGGTCGACATCCGAGTCTCGGCGCACGACTTCACTAGCCAAAATACCCTGCCGGAGCATCAGCGATTTGACCGCCAAAGCGATCATGTCCTCGACCATTCCGGAAAGCTTCAGCAGCGAAACTCGAGCTTCGTCCAAATCCTGTTTTAAGTGCAATGACATCTTCCTGTACCAACCTCGATCATGCTAACAGCCTTGTGTGAAGACCGTGTTAATATAGCATGAAGAAGCCAAGGAGTCCGGGGATCCTTGCCCAAGATCCTCTCAGAGGATCACTTCTTAGAGGAGCACTTCTCGGACGACGCGCTGAGTTTCCACGCCGGTTAGCCGCTGCTCGAGTCCTTGGAACGGGAATGTGAATCGCGCGTGATCGATCCCCATGCAATGCAGAATGGTGGCGTTGATATCGTTGATA
Source organism: Pirellula sp. (assembly GCA_046090945.1). GTDB lineage: Bacteria > Planctomycetota > Planctomycetia > Pirellulales > Pirellulaceae > JBKCUI01. The sequence goes on along the minus strand of JBJTAQ010000581.1, from coordinate 1,696 downwards.
TGGACAGGATTCTCAACGATGTTGTAACTGTAATCGTCGGTGGATCCATATTCGATGCCACCTCGAATTCCGCCCCCAGCCATCCACATGCTAAAGCATTTCGGATGATGATCCCGACCGTAATTCGTCTTGGTCAGCCCTCCCTGACAGTAAACCGTTCTCCCAAACTCGCCACCCCAAACGACCAGCGTCGAGTCCAAAAGCCCTCGCTGCTTGAGGTCCTTGACCAACGCCGCACAGGCTTGATCCACATCCCGACATTGGGCGGGCAAGTCGCCGGCGATGTTGCCGTGCTGATCCCAACCGCGATGCAAGATCTGAACGACCCGCACCCCACGCTCGACCATCCTGCGAGCAAGCAAGGCACTTGCAGCGAAACTTCCCGGTTTGGACACCTCCGGCCCATACATCTCTAACACATTGGCCGGCTCTTCGTTGAACTCGACCAACTCCGGAACACTGGTTTGCATTCGATAAGCCATCTCGTACTGAGCGATCCGAGTTTGGATCTCAGGATCCTCAAGCGCATCGAAGCGATATCGATTGAGATTAGACAGAGTATCGAGCATCGCCCGACGATCCTGTGGAACAACCCCTTGAGGATTCCGCAAATATAGCACTGGATCGGCTCCGCTTCGCAAGGCAACTCCGGTGTACTTGGTCGGTAGAAATCCACTCGACCACATGCGAGTAAAGAGAGCTTGGGCCATCGCGTTTGCCGACCAAGTGGGCGTCAATACGACGAACGCGGGAAGATCATCGCTCTGGCTACCCAAACCATAGGAAAGCCACGAACCTAAACTTGCCTTGCCCGGTACCTCGCTCCCAGTCATGACGAACGTGCAAGCCGGATCATGGTTGATGGCGTTGGTATGTACTGTCTTGATCACTGCAAGCTCGTCGACGATCCCTGCCGTATGGGGCAGGATCTCACTGACCCAGCGGCCGCATTGACCATGCTGCTCAAACTTGAACTTGCTCGGTGCCACCGGCAATCGGGCTTGGCCACTAGTCATCGTCGTAATCCGCTGCCCTTTGCGGATCGAATCCGGCAAGTCTTTGTCGTACTGTTCGGCCAAAGCTGGCTTGTAATCCCAAAGGTCGATCTGCGAAGGCCCACCGTTCATGTGCAAATAGATGATCGACTTGGCCTTGGGCGCAAAATGAGGCAACCCCTCCAATGGAGGATGGACGGAGCCATACTGCAAAGGAGCTCCCATGGCTGCCTTGGCTCCCATAGTTGCCATGGCTATCGGACCCATGCTCAAGGAAGCTTGGCCAAAAAAACAACGACGGTTTAGTTCCAAGGGATGCATGATCAGTTCAAATTTTTAGTTTCGGTTAACGGTTTCGTCGAGGTTCAGCACGAGATTGCACAGCAGTGTCCATGCAGCGACTTGGTCGACTGCCAAGGACGTATCGCGCCATCGCTCCCCGAGCGAAGCGATCTTAGCGGCGTCTTGAGGGTTCGAACTTAACCGCTCGCGGGTTTTGTGCAAGAAGCTCAATAACTGGCCTTGTTCGTACTCGTCAGGGGATCGAGCTAGCACCCGACGGAAGAGACGATCGATCTGGGCACGATCCTCCTGCGGGGACTGCTTGAGCAATTCCTCGGCCAAACAGCGAGCTGCCTCGATCTGCTGAACATCATTCATCAATTGCAGGGCTTGCAACGGAGTGTTGCTCCGTTCGCGAC
>JBJTAQ010000580.1:0-4480 GCA_046090945.1 Pirellula sp. | reverse complement strand
TACTCCGGCGGTTACCAGACAGCAGACAACCCCGATGAGCACCGCATCTTGGGCGACGATTCCGGCGGTATTGCCGTAGATAAAGCCTTCCAATCCGGCGGCGTTTCCCGACTCGGTCTGCTGAACCAAACTGAGCAGAACCATCCCTAGAGAAAAAAAGACACTCAGGACAATCCCAATCGCTGCGTCCTCCTTGAGCTGCGTGTAACGTCTTAGGCCCAAGACGGCCAAGGCTCCGAGAATGCCACTGAGTGCGGCACCTGACAAGAGCACGAGCGGTTCGCGGCCTTGGCCACCAAGAGCCAAGCTGACGAAAAAACCGAGGGCGATTCCAGGAAGCGATGCATGGCAGATCGCATCCGCGATGAGCGATCGTTTGCGCAGCAGCATAAACACTCCGACCAGTCCGCATACGGCCCCGAGCATCGCGCAACCAAGTAGTACAAGCCGAGTGTTGTAATCCATAGACTATCCAGTTTAATCGAGCCGCCGTTCCTAAGGCAGTCCGATTCGTGGTAAACTTGGTCGGTCAGCATTCGAGCGATGGCTATCAAGAACAGATTTTTCGAGTAGGACTCTTATGGTTCACAAGCATCCGATCAAGCATGGAGCGGCATTTGCCCGGCTAGACCTACGATCAGACTTTTGGGCAAACTCGCTGCTCTGTGTAGTGGCCTATGGATCTCTCGTTGGGTTTGCGGCCGCTCAGCAGGAAGGACTAAATCGCTACCAAATCTCGGATCGGGCCGCCGAGATTCATCAGCGAGGCTATGTGTTTGATGGGCACAACGACCTGCCTTGGGAAGTCAGGACCAAGGCATCTCGGCAGTTTGATGAATTGGATATCTCGCAAAGTCAACCCAAACTACACACGGACATAGCCCGATTGAGGGCAGGGAATGTCGGAGCCCAGTTTTGGTCGGTGTATGTTCCGGTCGAAACGATCGCTGCGGGCAATGCATTTCAGACCACCAAGGAGCAGATCGATTTGGTGCACAAGATGATCGCTCGCTATCCTGATGTATTTGAATTGGCACTGAACGCCGACGATGTGGAGCGGATTCAAGCTGCTGGCAAAATTGCTTCGCTGATCGGAATGGAGGGAGGACACAGCATCGAGGGCTCGATTGGCAAGCTGCGTCAACTGCATGCCTTGGGGGCTCGCTACATGACGCTAACCCATAGCGAAACGCTCGAATGGGCAGATTCGGCCACCGACGCCGCCCACAGCGACGGGCTGAGTTCCTTTGGAGAAGAAGTCGTCTTGGAAATGAATCGGCTGGGGATGCTGGTCGATATTTCACACGTCTCGCCAGCGACCATGCACGATACGCTCCGAATATCGAAAGCTCCGGTTATATTCTCGCACTCCTCGGCTCGAGCCATCGCCGATCATCCTCGGAATGTTCCCGACGATGTGCTAGCCGAGTTGCCCAAAAACGGTGGGGTGGTGATGATCAATTTCTTCTCCGGGTTTGTTGTTCCCGAGTCGGCCGGTGTGCTATTGAAGCAATCGGCGCTGCGCAAAGAACTCAAAGCCAAATATCCTGACAGCAAGCAGGAGCAGGAGAGTCAGGTCAAGCAGTGGCAGCTAAAGAATCCGTATCCGGCCGGCCAGGCCGAGATCATTGTCGATCACATCGAGCATGTGATACGGATCGCAGGGATCGATCATGTCGGTCTTGGGTCGGACTTCGATGGGATCTCGAAACTCCCGGTGGGGATCGAAGATGTCTCGAAATATCCGGTGATCACCGAGTTGATGCTCAGGCGTGGTTACGAAGAAGAGGCCATTCACAAGGTCTTGTACGGAAATGCGCTCCGTGTATTGCGTCAAGCCACTGCGATTGCAACCCCCTAAATCATCGGCGGTTGGCTGGTAGGATTGGGCCAATAGGTTCGAACCAAGCAACCTCCGAGTGTGCCTCGACCAATTTCGATTCTTCCTCCATGCTGCTTGAGGATCCGATTGACGATCGCAAGCCCAAGTCCGATACCTGTGTGATTCTTGTACAGGATGCGATTCCTCGCACCGGGAATGGGTGATGGCTCGGATGCTGCTGGACCGGTGCTTGGCAATCGCACAAAAGGCTCGATTACTTCGAGCCATTTGTCTTCAGGAATTCCCGGCCCATCGTCTTCGAATTCCACGCAGGTATAGCTCTTCCCAAAGTTTTGAGTCCCTGAGTTTTTACTTGGGCTTTCCTCTTGTGTCGCCAGGACGCGAATGACTATTTGAGATTTGGCGTACCGTTGGGCATTTCCCACAATATTTTTTGCTACCCTGAGAAATGCGATCCGGTCGGAATAAATCAAAGGGGTTTGACCTGGGGATCCCGAAACGCAATCGACGGCAAGTCCCGGTGTCTCTTCGTGGATGGCTTTGAAGATCGGTTCGACGGCTTTGCGCACGTCAATCCATTCTTGAGATCGGGTAGGAGTGCATTCTTTATTTTTGATGTAATCGAGGATCTCGGCCACCAACAGATCCAGTTCGTTGATCGACTGATTGATAATCTCGAATCGTCTAGTTCGTTTAGGATCATCGGGTTTGGCTTGCAGTAAGTCCACAGCGAATCGCAATCTTGAAAGTGGTGTACGCAATTCGTGGGATAGCATCTGCAACAATTCGTGTTTCGATTGAATCATCGATTCGGTCTTGGAGGCCATTAGGTTCAAGGCTTTCGCGAGTTCCCGAGTTTCCCCAGCCTTGCTTTCATCGACCCTGGCACTGAGATTTCCTCGCGCAATCGAACGAGCGACATTTTCGATACGACGGAACTTAGACGAAAACGAGTAGACCATTAGACCCGTTAGCAGTCCCGATGCAAGGAATGCGCTGGTGAGCGTAGTTTGACTCGCAGGCTTGGCGACATCCTGAAACTCAGGTAAAGGACCGACGCGCAAATACTCATCGGATTGCGCGAGCTTGGTAGTTGCGTAGTAAGTTCCTTGGTCGGAGTAAAAAGCTACGTCGCGGCCGGTGCGGATACGGTCTAACGCTGCGCTGGGGATCTCTTCGGGCGGATACAACCTAACAGGAAGTCCGAATCCACGAGAGAGCGACTCGAGTTCCTGTGGAGATTTGTTCCCTTGCTCGACCTGATAGGCCAGCAGTCGCAACCAACCCCAAACCGCATCCTCAAACGCAATGGTTGTAGAGTCGGTAAACGGTCCGAGACGCAGATATTGCAAGGAATCATAAGCGATCGAAAGTCGTTCGTCGTTGCCGCCGTTGAGTTGATACACGTAACCGAAAGGTAGACTGAGCTTTTGTCGCTGATCGGCGTTTAGCTCACTCAATGGACGCAACTCAAGCGGAGCGCGAAACTGCAACTTTATGTTCTCTAGGATCGATTCACGACGATCCTCAGGGGACACTTGCAACTCCCGAACCACCAACCGCATACCACCTAAATGCACACTGGTTACGACCCGCTCACGGTCCGCAAGCATTTGCCTTGCGAGCAGTGCTTCAAATGTCCATTTTGAAAGCAAAAGGATCAGGATCAGCAGCAGAAAAAACTTTAGAAATAATCGGATCATGGCTCGGTAGACATCAGATATCCAGTGCCTCGCACCGATTTGATTCGCGTCGGATTCACTGGATTGTCACCAAGCTTACGGCGCAGTCTGGAAATCCTTAGGTCGATCGATCGGTCTTGTGGATCATACTCCTCGCCGTGAAGAGCTTCGTAAAGTTCCGCGCGACTGACAATCTTGCCAGCGCGCTGGGCGATGTACATCAGCAAGTCAAATTCTGCGCTGGTGAGTTCCACCGCAGCATCCCGCAACTCGACATGGCGACGAGACGGATACACACACAACCCGCCGACTTGTATAACGCTTTCAGCCTCGTTGAATGCACTAGGACTTTTCCTCAAATGAGTTCTGAGTCTAGCTAGCAGCACGCGCGGACGGACGGGTTTGGTCAGATAGTCATCGGCTCCGAACTCCAATCCTAGCACCTCGTCAATTTCCTCCAGTCGCGCTGTGAGCATCACAATCGCACCTGGATACTGATCTCTGACAGCTTTGCAGATGTCAAAACCATCCATCCCGGGCAGGTTGACATCCAAAACTACCAAGTCGGGTCTCTCATGAACGATCCTCGTCGCGGCCACATCCCCTCGCATCTCTACAGACACCGAAAATCCATTTTCCGTTAAATAATCGCGAACGATCTCGGCTAATTCGTGATCGTCCTCCACCAGCAATACCGAAGGTGACATGTCCCAAAACCTAGAAAAAATGATTGAAAGGCACCGAGGCGTTTATCGTAATATAAAATCGAGTTTGATCGAGGAGGAAAAGCGTAAACTTGTGTATCGCCGTCAGTTTCCTTTCTTGAGATCGTTATTAAGATAGCCTGTAATCGATCGACTCTCGTCCCGAACTCCTATCCCGATCTCAATCCAGAAAAATCCCAACCCCTTGAAAACACCCACAAGCTCCTTCGACCGTCGCCACGATGTGGATG
>JBJTAQ010000579.1:0-4795 GCA_046090945.1 Pirellula sp. | reverse complement strand
CCTGTCCAGGACCCTGTTCAGCCTGTCGCAGTTGGCGACCCTCTCGATGCGGAACTCTCAGGTATCTGGACCTCTCAGGTCCTTCCCGTCATGAAGAAACACTGTGGAGAGTGCCACATGGACGGGGCCAACGAAGCAGGGGTGAATCTAGGGGACTATGCAACGCTCGATAAAATCCGCTCCCACGAGAGCACTTGGGAGCAAATCCGGGGGGTGATCCGAGCCGAAGCGATGCCGCCACCGGAATCCTCGAAAATGACGGCCGATGAACGGGCTCTAGTGACCCATTGGATTCAGCGGACACTCCACGAAGTCGACTGCAATCATCGTCCGGCAACACCACACGTGACAGTTCGCAGGCTCAATCAGTTCGAATACGACAACACGATCCGAGACGTTTTCGGAGTCGATTTTCGTCCGTCAAAAGAAATCGGATTCGTGTCGGATGACGTCGGGAACGGTTTTGACAACCAAGGCGAGGTTCTCACCCTGGCACCGATCGCCCTAGAGAAGTATCTTCAAGCTGCCGCGTTGATCGCTAAACGAGTTATTTCGCTAGATCGTGAGTCGTTTCGAAAGCAGAGTTTTGAGGGTGAGTATCTTCCGTATGAGCAATCCTTGAGGATTCCCATCCACGTATCCGAAGGTCGCTACAACGTCGCAATTCGTACCCGCTTTGGGGATGACCAAAAGGATAACTGCAAAGCAAAACTCTGGCTTGATGATACGCTGATTGCCGAATGGGAAGTGCCTCCGAAAGACGAGACTGCCAAACACGATTTCGATGCGACTGCAGGCGATCATGTTCTGCGAATCGAATACTCAGACGATTCGGATCCTGAAAATCGTGGGGCAGCAAACCGTCGCTTGATCATTCATTCCGTTCGGCTCGTCGGGCCCGAACAAGGCGACCCGGCTTTCCCGAAGATCCACCGTCAGATCGTGATCGCTACTCCAGAGGACAAGGATCAGCCCGACGCGATGCCCATCGGATTCACCGAAGCAACCCGAAGGGTATTCAACAGGCTCCTACCGAAACTCTACCGTCGTACCGTTAGCGACGATGAAGTTCACGCGGTGATGATGATCTGTCAAAAGGCCTCCGATGCGGGCTGCTCCTACGAAGAGTCGCTGCGTTACGGATTGCAAGGTGCCTTGGTTGCCCCCCAGTTCCTGTTCCGCTCGGAGAACCTAGTCGAAGCCGCTGGGGTTCGCAGACTTGATGACTTTGGAATCGCCACGCGGCTAGCCTATTTCCTCTGGGCATCAAATCCAGATGAAACGCTCCTCAGCCTTGCATCGGAAAACCGTTTGCATGAGCCAGAAATCTTGCGAGCTCAAACTCTCAGGATGCTCGAAGACCCTCGAAGCGATTCGCTCATCACTGGTTTTTTTGCCCAATGGCTCGGGCTCAGAAACATTCAGAAGATCGACATCGATCGAGACAAGTTTCCGGTTTGGTCCGATCGCTTGCGAGCTGCGATGATCCAAGAGACCGAACGCTTCTGCAAGCACATTCTGCATGAGGGATCGATCGAGGACCTGCTCACGGCGGACTACACGTTTGTCAATCCAAGGCTTGCTGAGTTCTACGGCGTCGAATTCGATGGCAAGAAACCTTCGGAGATGTACAAACGCCGCCCGGGCAAAAACGATGGCGATCCTCGTCGCCAAGGTCTCTACGAACAGGAGGATCGCTGGATTCGAGTCTCGCTGCCGGAGAATCGCAAAGGGGTTTTGACCCAAGCTGCCGCACTGGCGCTGACCTCGAATCCTACCCGCAGTTCGGCCGTCAAACGAGGGAAGTGGGTTCTGGAGACGGTCCTTGGGGATCCCCCTCCGTCAGCCCCGCCGAACGTCCCCTCGCTCGAGCAGGCCAAGGCTGACGACAAGGCTTCGCTCCGCGAGCGATTGGAGATCCATCGCTCGAATCCCAGTTGCGCCGGGTGCCACAAATTGATCGACCCGATCGGTTTAGGACTGGAAAATTTCGATGCCACCGGCCGTTGGCGGGAGATCGAAGATGGCAAGGAAATCGTTGCCCAAGGGGCCTTGGCGGATGGAAAAACCTTCACAGGCCCAACCGAACTGATCAAAATCCTCTCGGAAAGAACCCCGGATGTCGCTAAAAACTTCACCCAACGCCTGTTAACTTACGCTCTCGGGCGAGGTTTACAGCGGGCCGACCGCTGCGATGTCGATAAAATACTAGCGCACGCCAAGGAAAATCGATATACAATCAAGTCGTTGATCTTGGCGATCGTCGAAAGTGACCCCTTCCTCCAACGCTCCCCCGCCCTGCCTCAAACTCAAGCCAATCGGAATTAAGCCATGAGCGATGCGAACTCCCTCCCTGCAGGTTCCCTCAGCCATTCAAACCGACTCCATCGCCGGACATTGCTCAAGCAGATCGGACTCAACGGCGTGGCCGCCTCGATGGCACTACCGATGCTCGATGCGATGCGTCCTGCATGTGCCGCCGAATCGGCAGCAAGACCTGTTAGATTGGCTTGGATTTTCTTCCCCAATGGTACGAATGCCGAGAGGTGGGAGCCCAAGGGGACCGGCTCGCAGTGGGAGCTATCGCCAACCTTGGAACCGCTGGCCGACTGCCGCAACGATTTCAACGTGATGAAGGGGTTAGCCCAAGTCAACGCGCAGTCGCTCGGCGATGGCCCAGGGGACCATGCTCGCAGCGCGGCCGCTTATTTGACCGGTGCCCACCCATTCAAAACCGCAGGGTCAAAGATCAAGGTCGGTAGGTCCGCCGACCAAATTGCAGCCGACACCTATGGTCGCAACACACGGCTCGCTTCGCTGGAACTCGGGACCGAAGAAGGTCGCGATGCTGGCTCGTGCGACTCTGGCTACGCATGTGCTTACTCGAACAACATCTCCTGGCGCAGCGAATCGCTTCCGACAGGCAAAGAGATTCAACCCAAACGGGCCTTTGACCGCCTCTTTGGAGTCGCTGGCGGTGAAGATGCCAAAGAGCAGGGGATCAAGTCGAGCATCCTCGATTTCGTCGCAGATCAGCGCAAGCATCTTGCACGCCAAGTCGGGGCAGAGGATTCTCGCAAACTCGATGAGTACTTCACCAGCGTTCGGGAACTCGAACAGCGAATCTCTCGCTTTTCGACCCCGATCATACTGCCCGAAGGAACGGTAGCACCTGCCGAAAAGCCCAGCGATGCCACGGAACACATCCGACTCATGTACGACCTGATGGTCTTGGCCTTCCGCACCGATACGACCCGGATCGCAAGTTTCATGCTGGCCAACGAAGGGAGCAACCGAGCGTTTCCAATGATCGACGTCAAGGACGGGCACCATCAGTTATCGCACCACGAAAACAAGAAAGATAACATCGAAAAGATCGCCAAGATCGACCGCTATTACTGCGAACAGTTCGCTTACTTCCTCAAGAAGATGCGCGAGACTCCCGACGGGGATGGCAATCTCTTGGATCACTCGCTGATTGTCTACGGTGGAGCGATCAACGACGGCAATCGCCACGACCACCACGACCTACCGATTCTGTTGGCCGGTCGGGGGGGAAGAGGTCTCGGTACCGGACGAATTCTAGAGTATCCCAAGAATACTCCTCTGAACAATCTGTTCCGAATGATGCTCGACTCCGTGGGTGCCGATCGGGGTGATTTCGGGGATTCCACCGGGATTCTTTCGGTAGGCTAAGCACACAACTTTCTAACTCCACATCCATCGGATAGCACCCCATGGCTCGATCCCTATCGGCTCTGGCGATTGCACGTTTTGCCTGCTTGCAGATCTGCATTGCCTTCGTCGTCTTTGCCTCAGTTGGTCATTCCCAAAATCAAGAAGTTACTTCGGAGTACACCCAGGAGCAGTTGGCTTTCTTCGAGAGCAAGATTCGTCCGGTGCTGGTTGAAAAGTGTTACGCTTGTCACTCCCAGGATGCCGCGTCGGCTGGAAAACTCAAAGGTGGTTTGTTGCTTGATAGCAAAGATGCGATCAACCGTGGGGGGGACACGGGGCCAGCATTGGTGGCGAGCAAGCCGGACGAGAGTCTGATTCTCAAAGCGCTTCGCTATGAGGATTACGAAATGCCCCCTTCAGGGAAACTTCCTGCGTCGGTCATCGAAGACTTTGAACACTGGATTGCCGATGGTGCGGCAGACCCCAGGCGAGCGACTCAACCACTCAAGCAGTCGGCGATGGATCTGGAGTCCGGTCGCAAGTTCTGGTCGCTTCAACCGCTTGCGAAAGTCTCTCCGCCATCGAGTCAGCATCCTGTCGATGCCTTCATCTGCGCAGCTTTGGAAAAGAACCAACTGCAACTCTCTTCAATCGCCGACCCACGAACGCTCGTGCGGCGAGCATGGCTGGATCTGCTAGGTATACCACCTACGCCAGAGGAACTTGCCTCGTCGATCGAATCACTCCGGCCCAGGCAAGGCGAGTCTGGTTCCATTTCGGAAATCGGTTGGGGCGAGTTGATCGATCAGCTACTGGATCGACCTGAGTATGGCGAGCGATGGGCAAGGCACTGGATGGACATCGCTCGATTCGCTGAATCGTTTGGATACGAGCAGGATTACGATCGTCCAAACGCATACCATTATCGCGACTTTCTCATTCAGGCCTTCAACCAGGACATGCCGTTCGATCGATTCGTCCAGTGGCAACTTGCGGGCGATGAGCTAGCGCCAGACACACCGCTTGCTTGGATGGCTACAGGTTTCCTAGGCGGGGGTGCTTTTCCGACACAACTGACCGAGCGAGAATTCGAGTCGACACGATACAACGAACTCGA
>JBJTAQ010000578.1:0-7138 GCA_046090945.1 Pirellula sp. | reverse complement strand
CTTCAGGCTTTATGCCCAACTCGGTGTTTGGAGAACGAACCTTTTGGGCCAGATCCTCGATCAGATTCGCCGCGGTCTGCTCAAGCCGATGCTTATAATCCCGATCCCGCTGCGCAGCGACCTGACGATGCTGCAGATCGGTCTCGTATCGCACGAGTCGATAATCGCTACTTTGCAGGTACCCGTAGATCGCATAGTAGTCGTCTTGTGCGATCGCATCGAATTTATGGTCGTGGCACCGAGCACAAGCGACTGTCATCCCCAAGAACGTCTTGCTAAAGACATCGACCATATTATCAAAGCGATCGGTTTCATCCTTGCGAGTATCGACCGGCGAGTGCACCCAGTCCCCAAAGTGCCAAAACCCTGTGCCAAGCATCGACTCATTCCAACCGAGCGTCGGATGCACCCGCGGATTGCCGAGCAAATCTCCTGCCAGATGTTCGGTCAGGAACTGATCATAAGGCACATCGCTATTGAGGGCCCGAACCACGTAATCCCGATAGGGCTCGGCCGACGGAATATCTTCATCGAACTCATGACCTCGCGACTGAGCAAAGCGAACTAGATCCAACCAGTGCCTTGCCCATCGCACTCCAAACTGCGGGTTCGCAAGTAGCGAATCAACCAGTTTAGCGTACCATTCCGGATCCGACGAATCGACCGCTTGCTCAAGCTCCTCGGACGTTGGAGGGATACCGACAAGGTCCAGATAGACCCGTCGCACGAGGGTCCTGCGATCGGCTTGGTCGCTGGGCTCAAGCGATTGCTCGCCGAGTTTTTGCATCACGAAGGAATCGAAAGGATGGCTCGACCACAGGTCTGCTGGCAAGTTTGGAAGGGCTTGTTTACTGCGGGGACTCCAGACCCAGTGCGATTGCCTCCGGGATTCGAGGTCAAAGGCCTCTTCAGGTTTTTTGTCTTCAGGCAAGGGTTCCTCGGGCCAATACGCACCACGGGCTATCCATTCCTTAATCGTGTCAACCTGTTCCTGAGGAAGCCTTCCGTCGGGAGGCATCTCATAGCCTCGGTAGCTCACCGCTTGATAGATCAGACTCGAATCGACATCCCCGGGAACGACAGCGGGGCCTGAATCGCCACCTTTTTCAATCAACTGGATGTGGTCCAAGCGTAGGTTGCCCTTCGATTCGCCCGACTGGCCACTGTGACACGACCAACATCGCTCCGCCAAGATAGGCCGGACGCGCTTTTCGAAAAACTCTTTTTCAGACTCTCGCGCGGGCTCCTGTGCTCGAATCGAGCAAAAGCCCAAAGCGAGCAGCCAAGATCCTAGAACAACACACAGTCTCGGCGAATGAAAACGCAACATAAGGCTTAATGTCGGCGGGTGGGATGTCAGGTACAGCCGGGCCCTCGATTATAACATGCCTAGACGCGGCCTAACTTGGAATACCCGCACGGATCGCCGAGTTATCACCAGCTCGCTGCTTACGGATTGCCGGCAGATGGCTGTCGAATTACTCGAATTGATTCGAAACGGGTTCCAGCCTTTCGGAAACCGGGGCGTTTTCCAAGGAGAGAAGATCTGCCGGAGCCTTGGAATCTACGCCGCGATGCGGGGCGTCGGCCCTGACCGGACGCGTCGAGAGTGGAGTTCGCCGCATGACGAGCGTCACGAGGGTCCCTTCCTGGATCTTTTCACCTCTTTGGTTGATCAGTTGCCTGTGCCAGAACACCTGACCGTGCCTGCGGCCATGTGGCTTTAACTCGACGACTCGGGTGATGACATGGATTGAATCCCCCGGGAAAATCGGTTTGCAAAAATTCCAATTCAGAATATCGACCAAGGCCGCGGTTTGAACCGACGGCGCATTGGAACTCAGGCCAGCGAGAATCGACATGCCTAGCATGCCGTGGGCGACGGTTTTCCCAAAGGGGCCTCGGGCCGCGAATTCATGATCGATGTGCAAGCGATCTCGGTCCCCGGTCAGGTCAGCAAACTGCTGAATGTCCGTTTGCTCGATCGTGCGTGCCTCACTCTGCCAACAATCGCCGACATGCAACTCTTCGAAACTCAGCCCACTTGCGTTCGTGATCATAGCACTCCAGCTTTCCAATGGCATCCTCGATGCCTAAATCAATTCCTGATCAGTTCTGTCGAAACAGGCTCGTCGCACCCTCCACAAATCCCCAGCTTAGAATCCCCGGCTTAAAATCCCAGGCTCGGCGGAGGTCGCCATGTCAGCTAACTGCGGAGGGTAGAGCAGACACTGGATTGTTGTGAAGTTCCAACAACTTCGCAAGGCCTTGGACGATTATTTACCCAACGCCCCCGGAGGTTTGCCAGTTGGGTATCAACTCGAAGTCCCACTAGTGGATCGATCCGCCTGCTCCGAACATGGAGCTGATGGACTGGTTCGAATGAATTCGTCGAATGGCTTCTGCCAAAAGAGGTGCCACCGAGAGAACGAAAATATTATCTAGTTTTTTCTCGGCAGTCAGCGGGATCGTGTTGGTGATCACCAAGCTCTTGATGGGGGCTTCTTTGATCAATTGGATTGCGCGTCCGCAAAGTACGCCGTGCGTTGCCGCAAGATGGATTTCTTTGGCGCCAGCTTCGTGCACCAGTTTAGCCGCCCCACAGATGGATCCACCGGTGCTGATCATGTCGTCGAACATCAAGCAGATTTTTCCTTCGACTGGCCCACCGATAATATTCCGCTGCTTGGTCTGCAACGGGTTGTCGCGGACTTTGTCGATAATGGCAAGTTTGCCGCCGATCCTCTTGGAATGCCCAAAAGCTCGCTTGATGCTACCCTCGTCCGGGCTGACGACCACGATGTCTTCGGGGTCGAGATTTTGGTTTTGGAAGTATCGGGTCAGGGCCGGGGCGGCGTACAAGTGATCGACTGGAACATCGAAAAACCCTTGGATTTGCGGGGCGTGCAAGTCCATCGCCAGGACTCGGTCGGCACCGGCGCGAGTGATCAAGTTCGCGACGAGCTTGGCAGTGATCGGCGTCCGCCCTTCGTCCTTGCGATCCTGACGAGCATAGCCGTAATAAGGGATCACGGCTGTGATTCTCGCAGCGCTGGCGCGCTTGCAAGAATCGATCATGATGAGCAACTCCATCAGATTGTCATTGACCGGAGGGCATGTCGGCTGGACGAGGTACACATCTCGACCTCGAACATCTTCTTCGATTTTGCAAAAGTTCTCGCCATCTGGGAATTTGCCAAGCTGGATTGCTCCGGTCTTCAGATGCAGGAAATCGCAGATCTCTTTGGCCAGTTGGGGATTTGCTCGCCCGCTGAAAATCTTTAACTCTCGCATCGATATCCCATCTCCCTCATCTTGTCCTCAACCATGGCTAATTCGTCGATGGTGTTGATACTCAGCGCCTCACATGGCTTGAGCGCCGCGAGCGCATCGACCCGATCGCCTTCGGCTAGTAGCAAGGAAGGACAGTCGGTCAAATAGTACTCGCCCTGGGCATTGTTGTTTCCCAGTCGCTCGAGCGACCATACGAGCCGATCCTGCTTGAATATGTAGGTGCTCATGTTGACTTCGCGAATCGCCGTCTCCTGGACCGTCGCATCTTTCTGCTCGACAATCCTTTCGAAACGGCCAAAAGAATCGCGCACGATTCGTCCCAACCCCTGCGGGTTATCCTTGAGCAACGTCCCGAGCAAACACGAATATTCGCCCTTGCCAAAGGCTTCGAGTAGCTCACCTAAAGAGGAGGACTGGACCAGAGGCGAGTCGCCTGCGACGACCAGTACTGCTGCCGCATCACTGCCGGGATTGAGCGTCAAGGCTGGTATGCAACACTGGACGGCATGTCCGGTCCCAAGTTGCTGCTCTTGAAGCACGAACTCGACATTCTTGCGATGAGCGAGTTCTTTGCGGACCTCTTCGTGCCTGTAGCCGACAACCACGAGGATTCGGTCGACTTCGATACGATCCAAAGCATCCAAAACCCAGTGGATCATGGGGCGACCCAACACAGGAAAAAGGACCTTGGGCAAGTCGCTTTTCATACGAGTCCCCTTGCCGGCAGCCATGACGATGGCGGTTGTCGTGGGTCTAGGGCTCGTGATTGGGGTTGGAGGTGTTCCCGAAGAGGTCATCGATGATCCTTAAGGTTTTCTTTTCGAAACAGTCGCGGTTATGTAGAACTTTCCGGGAACGATATCTTGCCATAAGCGACCCGAGTCGAACAGGTCCAAGATTGACGAAAAAACCGAGTTCGACTATCGTTTTGAGATCCAAATAACGGACTTCAACCACTTTTCAACCCAAGGATCCATCATGCCGATTGAACGAGCAGCCGAGTTGCGTCGACGCAGACATCGAAAATCCAAGCTTACCAAGCTGAAGAAAAAGCTGGAGAAGGCCGGCAAGGCAGAAAAGGGGATCATTGCTGCCAAGGTTCGTCGATTGAGCCCCGGTGCCGAACAACTCTTGGCCAATTGGAAGATTTCGTAACGCACTCGAGATCCCTCTCTCAGGTCCGATACAAACAATCCAGCAATCATGCATGTGCTCATCACGGGTGGTTGTGGATTTGTCGGTTCCTGTCTTGCTAAGTTCTTTCTCAATCAAGACTGTCGCGTGACGGTCGTCGACAATCTTTCGCGTCTTGGAAGTCAAATCAACCAAGCTCCGTTGGAATGCCTCGGAGCTGAAGTTCTCGTCGGCGACCTTCGAAATCGAGCTTGGGTCGCCAGTTTGCCGATCTCGGATTGGGTGATCGACTGCGCGGCGAACCCAAGCGTTTTGGCAGGGCTCAGACCTGCCGGTTCACTTGAGAGCCCTTCGCAAGAGCTCGTCGACCACAATCTCGGTGGGACGGTCCATCTGCTCGAGTACTGCAAAAAGCATTCGGCTGGACTGATTCTGGTCAGTTCATCGCGTGTCTATTCGATCCGTGAGCTTTCCAGGATCCCTTATCGATTGAACAACTCGACCCTTGAGATCGACTGGCATCAAATCCAAGCCTGGCGATCCGACCGGGGCTTGGACATCCGCGGACTTTCCCCGACTGGAGTCGACGAGAGCTTCAGCATCGAGCCCCCTGTGTCCCTCTATGGCTCAACGAAACTAGCTTCGGAGTGGCTTGCCAAAGAATATTCGAGCGCCTTTGGCTTTCCTGTTTGGATCAATCGTTGCGGGATCTTGGCGGGGGCTGGTCAGTTTGGCAAAGCAGACCAGGGGATCATCACGTATTGGATGCATCGTTTTCTCTACGGTCATCCACTTCGGTTCATCGGCTTGCAAGGTAGCGGCGGGCAGGTTCGAGACTGCCTGCACCCTGAGGACTTGGCCAAGCTGATCGAACTGCAAATTCAAAGCGAGCAGTCGATAGGCTTGCCGATCACGGTGAATGTCTCCGGGGGGATCGCTTCGGCCTTTTCATTGATGGAACTTCACGAATGGTGCGCGAGGCGCTGGGGTTTGGCAGGTCCGCAGTTGACTTCGGCAGTGGAAAGAGTCCTGCAAGCTAGGCCCTACGACGTTCCCTGGCTCGTACTCGATCCGGAATTAGCCGAGAGAACCTGGAGTTGGAAGCCGCAGAAAGACCGGGTTGCCATTTGGGATGAAATTGCAGAGCATGCCGAAGAAAACCCGGACTGGCTGAAAATTTCTGGTGGGATCGACTAAGATAAGGAGGTCGGCTCGACCTTTTCGAGATCTCTCACTCCTAAACCAAATAGGTTTTTTATGAATCCCTATGCATCGGACCTCCAAGAACAGCAACCGCCTATTGAGCAGTTACCCCCAGGTCTGTCCTTCGGAACGATTATTGCCACTTTGATCATGTTGGTCTTTGGGCTCTCTGGTTTGATGGGGATTTTTGGTGTCATCATCAGCTTGATCCAACTAGCTGCTCCTAATTCCTTGGTCGTCGGCCAGCCCCCGGCGGCGACAGCCACGGAGGATCACGATGAGGTAGACACAGATGTACCTCCTAATAACCGCAGGGCCGGACCTAATCCATTGCAGCAGTCGCCGGCTCAGATCGGTGTTCAGGCAGGAATTGGTATTGTTGACTTTTTGCTCGCCGTCCCGATGGTCTTATGGAGCATCCAAGTTTTCCAACGCAAGCGTCCGGCAGCGTTGAAACTTTCAGGCTTGGCCTTGCTCATGGCAATCCTGCAAATCCCAAGGGGCATCTACAGCTACTTTTTTCTGCCCGAGATCATGAATGGATTAAAGCAGGGGGTAGCATCTGGAATGGAACAACAGAATCGAGGTCAGAGGCAACTGCAACCCGAGGAAATGGATTCCGTTTTCCAGGTCATGACCTATTCCATGCTCGGGTGCGTTGGCATCATGCTCGTGTTCCTTTTTTTGATCTACTTGTTCTGCTATTTTCAGCTTCGCAAGCCCACGACTCTAGCCCGGTTAACCGACTAATTGCAGCACAGGCCTGTCGATCCATGACCAAACTATCTGCAAGAAAAGCCGTCTACACTGGTTCGTTCGATCCGATCACCCTTGGACATCTGCACATCATCGAACGCTCAAGTGCACTTTTCGACCACTTGGTCATCGGCATCGGGGTCAATCAGGAAAAAAAGCCTTTGTTCGAAATCGAAGAAAGACTTCGATTGGTCGAGCAAGTCACCCGACACCTGCCGAACATCTCTGTGAAGTCCTTCGATGGGCTTGCCGTCGATTTTGTTCGCAAACTAGGTGCCAAGGTGATGGTCCGAGGTGTAAGGCCGCTGACGGATATCGCGGGCGAGTTCACCATGATGATGGCCAATCGGCAACTCGATGCAGAGCTAGAAACGGTATTTTTGATGGCCGATGAAGAGTTCGTTCACGTTTCGAGCAGTCTGATCAAACAGATCGCGAGTCTGGGGCACGGTCGTTCGCTAGAAAAGTTCGTCCCAGCAGCCATCATCCAACCGCTGCTCGATCGCGTCAAAGACCATCCCTCGCTGTAATAGCCACAGGAGCGATGGATGAAACCTAGACGCCCTTTGGGTTCCAAGCGAAGCTACGATCCTATCGGCGACTTGGTCTTCGTCCGCAGCCAGGGTGAGAAGGTATGGGACCAGCAAGGCAACGAATACCTGGACATGATTTGCGGCTACTCCGCCTGCAACCTTGGGCATGCTCACCCAAGAATCACCGCTGCGGCTTGCGATCAACTCGCTAAGCTGAC
>JBJTAQ010000577.1:0-1403 GCA_046090945.1 Pirellula sp. | reverse complement strand
AAAGCTTTTGCAGCATGGTCGAGAAGAAACTGAACATCGAATGAGTAGCAAATGTGATCATCAAACCAGCGTTTGAGCCTCACTTACCTCTATGACCGCGATGCCATGATAGGTTTCCCACCTAGTGCCGAGTTCACGGACACAGAAGTGCTGAACGTTGTGAAGCAGAGCAGGGATTCTGGAAACTTACTCCAACCAAAACTGGATCCTAGAGCAATAACAATACAGAAATTAAATAGATTCATGTATGGTGATTTCCGCCATTTTTACGCGGGTTTTCTCATTTTAAAAAATGAGCCTATGTTTGGTAAATGACAGGAGATTTCAGGGTAAAACTCCTTCATGTAGGAGAGTTTAAACTCCTTCTTCTCAGAATGATAATTTGATTTGCTCGAGACTCATCTCCATCCTTCCTCCAAGCACAGCAGCATGTGATTGCCGTGGTAGGAAGTTTGATTGGATCGACCTCTTTAATTAAAGGGACATGGTGTATGAAACGATTTAAGGTTGTTTTGACTTGTTTGGCATTGACGGCCATGAGTTGCGTCAATGCAATGGCTGGTACTTGGCTTGCGAATAATCGTGCTGGCTCGGTTTCTGGTTCTTTCGATGCGATTATCCCAACTACTGGGGATCTGACTGTTCCGCTCTCGGTGACCAATTTTCACTACAACAGTGCCGCTTCTAGTCGACTCGGTGCATTCGCTGGTATCGCCGAACCAGGCGAACTAGTTTGGGTTACAACGCAAGGTTTCGACGCCCTCGGGTCCACTATAGGTGATGCGTATACCTTCACGTCCGCCTCATTCGGGGTTTTCAATGGTGTTGTTTCCGCTGATACTTCGTTTAATGCGGGTGCCAGCACGGGATCTGGCAATCGTACACTCGATTTAAAGGGTACCTTCACTCCAGGCTCCAATGCGCATTACGAGGGGGACACTTTAACACTGGCGGGTACTACCCTCCAAATCGCGTTCTCTCGCAATGATGGAGGATCGGTTAATGCTTCTTGGAGCTTTGACACGACTTCTGCTAGTGAAGTCCCCGAGCCAACCTCGATGGCGATCTTCAGCCTCGGTGCGTTAGGCTTTGCCTATCGCAACCGACGCAGGATCATGAAGTAATCAGCAGTTTGCTGGTTCATAATCTAAAAGCTTTCAAAAAACGGGCGGCTTTCGAGCGGTCCGTTTTTTGTTTTTGAATCGTAAGCGTTATTGTCGCAAATCATCTTTTGTACGACCGTAGGGCACGTGAAGCGGTCCTGGTAATTATTACCTGGACCGCGATCGCTTTGCTCTGCCCATCATTTCGCCAACTGCCACGGGGCCCCAAGGATATCCTTCTCCCCCTCGCCCGCTGGCGGGAGAGGGGGTTGGGGGGTGAGGGTGCGACGCGCGCAAATG
>JBJTAQ010000576.1:0-5614 GCA_046090945.1 Pirellula sp. | reverse complement strand
CCGGCTCAAGGCTCGGCCTTTGGAACTGATGATCCCGACACTGACGGTTTGTTCGAGAGCAAAAGGGCTGCCGATGGCGATGACCCAATCGCCGATAGCGAGGCGGTCGGAGTTGCCCAAGTCAACATGGGGTAGTGGCGTATCGGAGGCGATTCGGAAAATAGCGATGTCGCTCGATGGGTCGCTCACTGGGTCATTTCCAGGCAGTTCGCGACCGTCAGCCAATCGCACCCGGATCCCCTTGGTATCCTTGATGACATGGTGGTTTGTAACGCAAAGACCTTTGTCTTCGAGGATCACCCCCGAGCCGATGTTAAAGTTTCGGGTGCTGTTGCTATCGAGCAGATCGAGTTCATCGAGGGTTGCATCGACGTCGGCCCGCTTTGCAAGCACGGTAACGACCGCAGGCATCGCCATGCCAGCGGCATTCTGAAAGGCGATCGATAGACTCTTGGCTTGGCTTTTGGCTAGCAGCTTGAGTTCCTGCTCATCGCCCAGGACCTTCGAGTCCAAGAGTCCGAATGTCAGGACTTCCATAGACAGAATTGCTAGCGCAACGCGGATTTTCGGGAATGCGAAGATTGCCATTTTCAGGTAGCTTGGTCCAAAAAAGTTTCCTAAGATCGAGTCGGTCCTCGGGTCTCATTTTATTCGACACATTTTCCAAGCGGAGTTGCAAGTGATCCCAGCCGTGATTATTTCCAAGAAAAGAGACGGTGGGAAACTCTCCGAGGAGGAGATCCGGTTCATGGTTTCCAGGTATGCCAGGGAAGAGTTGCCCGACTATCAGATGGCTGCACTGGCGATGGCGATTTTTATCCGCGGCATGGATCCTCAAGAAATCTCTCAGTTGACCGACGCGATGATCCAGACGGGCAATCGGCTGGCGAGAGTCTCGGACCGCCCTCGCGTGGACAAGCACTCGACGGGGGGGCTCGGCGATAAAACCTCATTGATCCTTGGACCGATGCTAGCTTGCTGCGATTTGGATGTCCCGATGATCAGCGGGCGAGGGCTGGGGATCACCGGTGGAACACTCGACAAACTTGAAGCGATCCCCGGCTACCGATGCGATCTTTCGGAGCAAGAGTCCGAACGGCAGCTGAAAAAAATCGGTTGCTTTATTACCGGAGCAACCGCTTCACTGGTCCCCGCAGACAGGAAACTCTACGCCCTTCGAGATGTTACCGGGACAGTGCCCTCGGTAGCTTTGATCACCGCAAGCATCATGTCAAAAAAGATTGCCGAGACGCTCGATGCATTGGTCTTGGATGTCAAATGGGGCACTGGGGCTTTTTTACCGACAGTGGAAAAAGCCAAAGAGCTTGCCGGATCGCTGTGTTCCAACGGCGAGCGAGCCTCGATTCGCACCCGTGCGCTGCTGAGCGATATGAATCAGCCACTTGGTCGTATGGTCGGCAATGCGTGCGAGGTCGACGAGTCGATCCAGGTCATGCAGGGCCGGGGACCGAGCGACGTATGGGAACTGACTCGCGAACTCAGCGCCCATGTCTTGGTCAGCGTCGGGCGTTCGAGAGATCTTGCTCACGCCCGCGGAACGCTTCAAGAGCATTTGGACTCCGGACGAGTCATGGAGCGTTTCGAGCAGATGGTCGCCATGCAGGGAGGGAACCTAGGAGCGACTCGAAAGCTCGGAAAAGCGACCGAGATTCGATCCGATCGATCCGGGTGGCTTGAAGGAATCGATGGCCAAAAGCTCGGCCAAGCGGTGATTGTCATGGGTGGAGGGCGAATGCAAGCCGGCCAACAGATCGATCCGTCGGTAGGGCTAGCGATGGAAAAGCGGCTTGGAGATCGTCTTGAAAAGGGTGATGTTTTGCTGAAAATCCTGTGCGATGATCCAGCCAAAACCGAAACAGCACGTGCCTTGGTTCTCCAAGCGGTGTCCATTGGTCAGAAGCCTAGGGATCGAATTGGGCTTTGGCAAGAATTCGAATCAAAGGCATAATGATCGAAACCGCCAGGTCGATCCTCGGGCGGAGAACCCTTGCATACGAGTTTGCTCACGGAACAAGTAACCCAACATGTCAAAAATACTGCAATCATTGCCCATCGGTCAGCGTGTCGGGATCGCTTTTTCGGGGGGCCTAGACACCAGTGCTGCGATTTATTGGATGCGGTCCAAGGGTGCGATTCCGTGCTGTTACACTGCAAACTTGGGCCAACCCGACGAAGCCAACTATGACGACATCCCCAAGCGTGCGATGGAGTGCGGGGCCGAGCTAGCCAGACTCATCGACTGCCGCGAGCAGTTGGTCAACGAGGGTCTTTCGGCGCTGCAGTGCGGCGCATTTCACATCACAACGGCCGGGGTTCCCTATTTCAACACCACTCCGATCGGCAGGGCCGTTACCGGCACGATGCTTGTTCAGGCGATGAAGGAGGACAACGTCCAGATCTGGGGCGATGGGAGCACTTACAAAGGGAACGACATCGAGCGTTTCTATCGATATGGACTCCTGGCCAATCCGAGTTTGCAGATCTACAAACCCTGGCTCGATGAAGACTTCAATCGCGAGCTCGGAGGTCGCAAAGAGATGTCAGAACTGCTTGAAAAAGCGGGGCTTGGGTACAAGATGAGCAAAGAGAAGGCTTATTCGACCGACTCGAACATTTGGGGTGCGACCCATGAAGCAAAGGACTTGGAGCAACTCAATTCCGGCATGAAAATCGTCGATCCGATCATGGGCGTTCCTTTTTGGAAACCGGAGTGTGCAGTGGCTCCCGAAACGATCACCATTGAGTTTTGCGAAGGCACCCCAGTGTCGCTCAACGGACGAACCTTCGAGAGCAAGGTCGATATGGTCCTAGAGGCCAATGCCATCGGAGGTCGGCATGGTCTAGGAATGTCCGATCAAATTGAAAACCGCATTATCGAGGCCAAGAGCCGAGGCATTTATGAAGCTCCCGGGATGGCTCTGTTCTTTATCGCTTATGAAAGATTAATCACCGGTATCCACAACGAGGGGACCATCGAGCAGTACCGCGATATGGGGCGGCGTTTGGGTCGCTTGCTCTACGAGGGGCGGTGGTTCGACCCCCAATCGCTAATGCTTCGCGAAACCCTTCAGCGTTGGGTTGCCAAGGTGGTTACCGGAACCGTGGTCCTCGAGTTGCGACGAGGCAATGACTATACGATTCTCGATACCACGAGTCCGAATCTGACTTATGCTCCAGAGCGATTGACCATGGAAAGCGGTCGCGGAGAATTCTCACCCAAGGATCGCATCGGGCAATTGACGATGAGAAACTTGGATATCACCGATACGAGGCAAAAGCTTGAAGATTATCGACAAGCCAAATTGCTCGGAGGGGACATCGGTGGCTTGCTCCCTCGTTTAGGCCACGATACTTCGAACGACTGATAAGCAACCAAGAGGGTAAGCAACTGGGTCTACTTCGAAGTGGCTGACGTTTCCTCGATGGCCTTCTGGTAGAATCGAACCAGTGCCCGCTGGAGCGAGAGTTGATGAGGCTCCAAACTGAGGGCTTTGATCTGGGTTCTAAATGCATCGCGATGCTTGCCATTTTTATCCAAGCAGTGTGCCAGGGTATCCTGGTAAGCCGATTGATTGGGCGAAAGGCCACAGGATCTGCGACTGAGCATCAAGGCTTCGCGAGGATCGCACTCGGTATTGATCATCAGCCAAGCCAATGTGTTGAGCGAATTGGCGAGTTTGGATTTTTCTGCCGCTTGAAACATCGGATTGGCTAGTCGCAAATCCCGATCGATGGCTTCGATTTCGTTTCTCATCAAGCTGATCGTTTTTTCTTGTTCGGCAAGCCTCCGCTGCTTTTCCTCTGGTGTTTCGCTCATTTTGGCAAGTCCGATCAGCGCGTCGACGTTGTCTGGTTCCAAGGCGATCGCTTTGAAGTACGATTCGCGGGCTTGATCGGACTTGCCCTCCTTGGCGAGATGGTTTGCAAGGTAAAGGTAGTAGTTCGATGCGAGATCCATTTGGTATTCGTCGACTTGCATCCGAAAGAGCTTTTCGGTTTCGTACCGCTCAACCCACTTTTCCAATGCCTGTGCGGCTTCGAGATCCCGGTCTTGTTCATGCAGCATCATCGCTAGTGAACGGAGACTGATTGCAAAGACCGAATCAGGACTATCCTCTTGACCTTTGACCACTTCTCTTAACTCGGATTCAGCCCTTTCAAAGGAGCCTCGGTTGATCAGGAGTTGAGCCATAAGGGTACGTTCGTAATCGAAATTGATCGAACGAAACTGCAATCGATTCTGCGGCACAGGCGGTGCCGAGCCAGACTCTGGAGCCTCAATCAATTTGCCTTGCTCCAACACGACCGACTTGCGAGCCAATGCGTATTTGGCGATTTGGTCGGCGAGCTCTTTGTTGCCCTGTCTTGCGATACTTTCAGCAAGCAAGTAGTGCAGGATAGGGGGTATCGTGTGTGGGAATTGCTTGGGAAGCAGCGTGTATTGCTCTTGGACTAACTCCGGAAGATCTGCCCCCAGAGCCCACTCCGCAAACGCAACAAGTTTGTCAGGATCAGGTTGGCTCGAAAGCAGAATCGGTGGAATTCGCGACGCGATTCTCAGCGCAATCTGCTTGTCGCCAGTTTCGAGCCTGGCTTGCTGAGCCACCCAGGTGGTAAGCTCGACGAAGAGTGAAAGCTTGGTCTCGGAGCTGGATTGCTGGAGCAATTTCTGCTCTTGGTCGAGGATTTCAATCCAACGCTCTGAAGGCCAAGGAGTTTGCGCCGAGTAGGCCAATTGCACCCAGCTTGCCGCCCGGCTCGTGGCCCCTTCGACCCCCTTGATCACAAGCTCCTTGGAGTCTTGGTGTGCAGATTCAAGCAATGCTCGCACGAGCTTCGGATCGAACGCATCGCGAAGCGGCGAATTCGCATCGACACCTGGAATTTTCCGCTCTGATAGCCTGGACAAGAGTTCCTTGGCGGCGAGCTTGGAGATCAACTCGTCGGTTTCATAGCAGCAGATTTTACAAAGCGTTGGCACACCTTGATTGTTGCTAAGCTCGTTGAGTTCCCGGATGTGCTGGGCCTTGCCGGCAGAAGTTGCAACCTTGTAAGCCTCGATGATTTTGCGAGTCTCGAGCGGGTCGTAGCTCCAGGATTGCTCCAGATGATTGCTCTTCAAAAGAAACCGAGCTTGGTTGGCAATCTGCGGATCGTTGCTCTGCACCGCTTGGCGGAGGGCATCCAAGGCTCGAATACCGTAGGACTCCAGCCGTCGTTGGGCTTCGGACCGCTCGGTGTACGAATCCGAACCCAGGCGACGAATCCAATCGTCAATGTCGCGATCGATCTGCCCGGGGTTTGTCTGCCCGGGGTTTGTCTGCGGGGCCGCCGCTGCCGGTACCTGCGCCTTGGTGTTTTGAGTTCCAAGAACCGTTCCGACGATCAGCAGAGCCCAGAGAGTGCCCCAGAGTGTGCACAGATGCCAGGGGTAAGAGGCTCTCGATCGACGGTGGGCTTGGGGCTCGTTCATGACGAAATCCGTGCTGTACTCGCTGCAACGGTGGAACTGGACGACTCGACCAAGATTGTATCCTGACAAATGCTCCGGGGTCAGTCCGGTCGAATGGGCTGGGCTGAGAATGTCGGGAAG
>JBJTAQ010000575.1:0-6178 GCA_046090945.1 Pirellula sp. | reverse complement strand
CCCAAGGAAGGTATGACGGGGGAGGTTCGACGGGTGATGAGCAACGAAAGATATGCGATAAGCCGGTTCGAAAAGGGATCGCCCTGTCTGCACCGACGCGGCATTATACCAGGATTACAATCCTTTGCAGACCACCATAGCCTTCGTTTCTTTGGTAAGATCTATCGATTGGAGAGTATTTAGGCAGTTGCTAGTCGAACATCCGCAGAAAAACCAATGAGAATTGCCGTCACCGGAGCTACCGGACTGCTGGGAAACAACGTCACACGATTGGCCCTCGAACGAGGGATCGATGTGGTTGCCATTTCGCGAAATTCATCCCAAGCTCGGGCTCTCAAAGACTTGAAGCTCGAGAAGATCGATGCGGATATCACCGACTGGGGATCCCTCGATCAAATCGGTACGCTAATCGCTGGCCCGATTGATGCGGTGATTCATTCAGCAGCGCACATCCATATCGGATGGAGCCAAAGAGAGCAGGGAGTACAAACCAACAAACTCGGAACTGCAAATGCGATCAAGTTGGCCCAGAAACACTCGGCAAGATTCGTGCACGTTTCGACCGTGAACACACTTGCGATCGGCTCGAAAGATCACGAAGCTAACGAAGATACCCCCGGAGATGGCCAGGTGCCTTGCACCTATGTCGTCAGCAAACGGGCCGCCGAAGAGGAGGTTCGCCAAGCGGTCGACCAAGGAATCGATGCACTGATCGTATACCCAGGTTTTATGCTCGGTCCCTGGGACTGGAAGCCCAGCAGCGGCCGCATGATTATGGATCTTTGCAAGGGTGCGCCGCCTCTAGCCCCGTCGGGTGGGTGCAGCATTTGCGATCCTCGCGATGTCGCTGAAGCGATCCTCAATGCGGTCCAAAAATCAAAACCAGGCTCCCGTTATGTTTTGGCTGGTGAAAACTGGACCTACTTTCAACTCTGGCAAGAAATCACTCAACAGTTTGGCAAGCGAGCACCTTGGACTTACTTGCGTCGCCCTGGCCAGATCGTGGCAGGTTCGCTCGGCGATGCTCTTGGCAAGCTCACTGGTAAAGAACCGCTCATTAATTCTGCCGCCATCGCCATGTCGTCGCAGTACCATTGGTACTCGAGTCAGCTGGCTATCGATCAACTTGATTATCGGATTCGACCCGTGAGCCATTCGATCGCAGATGCCATCGAGTGGATGCGACAGCACAAGATGATCCCATAGCATGATGACGGACCCTATCGAAGACAACGCACTAGCGATTGAAAACGCCTTGAGCATAGCCATCGAAATGCACCGAGGTCAGCGGGATTCTGACGGTGCGGCTTACATTCTCCATCTGATCCGAGTGATGATGCGCTGCAATAGTCCACAAGCACGTATTGCGGGGCTATTGCATGACATCCTCGAAGACACATCTGCCAGTACCGATGACCTTCTCTCGAGAGGCATTGCTGAGAATGTCATTCAAACCATCCAAAAGCTGACGCATCGTCCTGAGGTATCTTACCAGCAGTACATTGAAGCCTTGGTCGAGGATCCCGTTGCTGTGGAGGTCAAGCTGGCGGACCTGGAGGACAACTATTCGATCGGCAGAGTCAAATACCGGAATGAACACCGGGACCACGATGCGAATCGTTTGCAGCGCTACGTATTGACTTATCGGTTTCTCCAAGGACAGCTTGAACTACAGACGTATCGAGATTCGATGCAGCAATTGGAAAACACTTAGGAGACTTCACGGGCACGCATTTAGCGTTTTGCTCGGCTCTGCTTCTTGGCCTCTTCGGCGGCCGCTTGGATCGATTTGATCCTGTTGGGGTTATCTCCCTGGCCCGTTAGTTCATAAAGAAATCGACTTGGATAGGTGGGCCGAGGCTTGCCCCACTTGAAGCGGCTCTGTGGCAGGGTCAGCGTCAGTTCGTCCTGGGCCCGGGTCACGCCCACGTAGCACAGTCGACGCTCTTCGTCGACCGAATCGATCTCTCCGCTGATGGACCTGCGATGCGGCAAGACCCCCTCCTCCATTCCAATCATGTAGACGATAGGAAACTCCAACCCCTTGGCGCTATGATAAGTCATCAGCGAGACGGCGTTTAACCCCTGTTGCTTGTCTTTAGCCGATCCGAACTCACGGCCCGAGAGCGCGATCGAGGACAGGAAATCATCGAGTGTTGGATCGGAACTGTTCTCCTCATACTGTGCGATCGCATTGAGCACCGATTCGAGCGATCCGATTCGCATCGCCGATTCCTCTGGATCCGCATACAACCGTTGAATCTCTTCGCGATACTTCAAATCATCGATCATCTGGATCAACACTTCGACCATCGTCCCAGCGACTGTAGGATCCGAAGCATCCTTGCCAGAAGCATCATCGAGATCACTGTCGGGATGATCAAACATGTTTTTGTACTTGCGCTGCAGTTGCTTAAGGTTCGAGATACCACCTTGGGCTGCGGTCGGCAAAGCGGAGACGAATTCGCTATCGTGCATGATTTGCCAAACACTCGACGATCGCGATACAGCTTCTTTGAGCAGTTTATCGACACTCCCGGCTCCGAGCCCGCGAGGGGGAACATTGATCACCCGGAGCAAGGCCAACTCATCCTCAGGTGAATCGATCCAGCGAAGATAAGCCAGAACGTCCCGCACCTCCTTGCGATCGAAGAAAGATTGAGTTCCAGTGATCACATAAGGCACCTTGGCCTTGCGCAATTCCATTTCGAAAGGCCTTGGTTGCTCATTGGTGCGAAACAAAATCGCGAAATCACCCGCAGAGACCGACTTGTCAATTTTGAGCCGCTGGGCAATATCCTCGACGACCCCCTTGGCTTCGGCGTTCTCATCCGAGTACTGAACCACTTGCGGCGGTTTGCCATTCGGACGCGCTGGCCGCAATACCTTGTCGTGCCTCTCGCGGTTGAACGCTATCAGTCGGTTGGCCATCGACAGGATCGCTTCGGTCGAGCGATAGTTCTCCTCGAGCCGTACCACCTTGGCCTCAGGCCAATCCTTTCGAAAATTCAAGATGTGACGTACCTCAGCGCCCCGCCAACCGTAGATCGATTGATCGTCGTCACCAACCACACACAGGTTCCGATGGTCCTGTGCAAGCGATTTGATGATTCGATACTGACAACCGTTGGTGTCTTGATACTCATCAACCAAGATGTGATCGTAGCGGCCGGCTTCCGCCAATCGCACTTTCGTGTTCTGAGTCAGGAGCTCTTCGGCGTACACGAGCAAATCATCGAAATCGAAAGCCGCCTGCAATTTCAATGCCCTCTGATAGCGACGAAACCCGCTGGCCGCGATATGCTCCTGGTCGCTGGTCGCCGCACTGTCAGCGTTGTCGGGTCGTACTCCCGCATTCTTCCAACGACTGACGATATTCAAAAAATCCGATGGCGAAAGCGTACTCTCAGCCACCCGGATCTCTCGCAGAATGGTCCGAGCAACGCTCTCGGCGTCGCTCCGATCGTAAATCGTAAACTTGTCCGGGTAACCCAACTCCCCCGTCCACCGCTTAAGAATCTGAACGCAGTGAGAGTGAAAGGTCCCGATTTGGGGCCGAGCAGGGGCCGGTTGCCCACGCCGCACCCGCTTGGGCAATTTCAATTGATGCGAAATCCGTTCCTGCATCTCCCACGCCGCTTTGTTGGTAAAAGTCACAGCCAAAATCCGGTCTGCCGGCGTTTTATGCCTTATTAGATTTGCTACTCTAAAGGTGACGACTCGCGTTTTGCCAGTTCCGGCGCCGGCCAGCACCAAAAGTGGACCCGAGAGGCTCGCAACGGCTTCCGATTGTGCAGGATTCAACTCGCCCATGTTCGAAATGTAGCCGAGGCGATGCGGTTGGATAGCCCAAGGTTAGAACTTTCTCGGTGCAATCCAGCAGGCAATGGACCGGAGAATTCCTAAAAAAGGCCTCGACGGTTGCCACCGGGTCGACTAAACTTTTGGATCTTGAAATTCCTGCCCCTTGGGGGCTTACTCACTTGAATTTCCTTTACTTGGAACGGCTTGGATTGCCATGTACGCGATTATTTCTGACGGTGGAAGACAATATAAAGTAACCGAGGGTCTTCTCGTAGACATCGACTATCGGGAAACTGCTGAAACCGGTGACAAGATCGAGTTCGATCGCGTGTTGGCCGTAGGTGGCGACGCAGGCCTGAAGCTTGGTCAACCCACGCTTGCTGGAGCCAAGGTTTCTGCGGAAGTTGTCGGGCTCGAGCAGGGCAAGAAGGTCTTCATCCAGAAGTTTAGCCGACGCAAGAACTTCGATGCTCGGACAGGGCATCGTCAGAAGTACACCCGAGTGATGATCAAGTCGATCAACGCCTAGTTGCATTGCACTCGAATCTCTATCTGATCGGTTATCGAGGCTCCGGCAAATCCACTTTGGCACCGTTGGTGGCTGCCAAGTTGGGTTTTAGTTGTGTTGACACCGATCAACTCTTGCAGGAGCAGTTGTCCGAACCCCTCAAGGTCTTCTTTGCTCGTTCCGGTGAGGCTGAATTCCGCCGGTTGGAGACCCAGGTTGTTTGCCAGGTAAGCCAGGGAACGAATCAAGTCGTCTCGTTGGGCGGAGGGGCGATTCTAGCTCAAGCCAATCAAGAGGCAATTCGCAGAACCGGCAGGTCTGTATGGTTGCGATGCTCTCTGGGAACCTTAAGCCAACGATTGACCAAGGACCAATCGCAGGGGGCGAGCCGACCGAGCTTAACCGGCCTCGGAGTGGTCGAAGAGATTCAAGCGGTCCTTGCGGTTCGCGAGCCTATTTACAGGGATCTTGCGGATCTGATTCTCGACGCTGATAACTGTTCTACTGAGGAACTCTCGGACCGAATTGTTGCTTGGTGGCTCAGCCAGGATTGACATCCCGAGGCTCAGGTGATTTCAGGGAAATCCAAGACAATGATTTTGCCAAAGATCCCTGAGCATACGGATCGCGTATAATCCAAGCAGCGTTTCGGAAGGTTCGCCGTAATCTTGTCGTGAACTTTTCTTGGACTCTCAGTCGTTGCTCAAAAACTGGAAAGTAGATACGGATGTTCGATTCTCCGGGAACCACGCTCATGCTCTTGGGGATTGGAGTCCTGGTAAGTTCCCTGATCAATCACTGCATCTATGCTTTGGCTTACACCTCTCTTCCGATCTCTTCTTGGCAGCGCCGTCCGGATGGGACTACGGCTTTGTCGATGCTCGAGCGATTGCCTGGAGTTGGCTGGTTGCTTCGCTCGCGGCGTCAGGATGACCAGGCGGTTTTTGGCAAGTGGTTTTGGGTCCGACCTTTTCTCATTGAAATCATCGCTCCCTGGTTGTTTGTAGCGCTTTATTTCTATGTGATGTCTGGCAACACGATGCCACCTTACTTTGGCGATACACGCTTGGGTACCGATGAGCAGTTGGCCATCAAACATCATCAATTCCTAGCCTATGCGATCCTGCTGACATTACTTGCGATCGCGACATTTATCGATTTCGATGAGTGGACAATTCCCGATTGGATAACGGTGCCTGGCACCCTAATCGGTATCGTGGGAGCTACCCTGCTGACGGGTTGGAATTGGCTCGAGCAGGTGCATATTGCTGTTGCACCATTTACGGTACTTCGCAGTCTGACAGCGAACTCACCGGAGCTTTTCCCAGAGTCATGGCAGCAAGGCGGCTGGCTTGGGTTGCTGATTGCCTTGGGTACCTGGACGGTTTGGTGTACATCGCTGGTTGACTTTCGTTGGATCACACGTCGAGGTTGGCGCAATGCGTTTCGGTATGCTTGGGCTAGTTACTGGCGCAGTTCGAACCGTCGCATGATGACGGCGTTGACGATTGTCGGATGGGCTCTGATTCTGACCGGCTACTACACGCTGGATCGTCAACCCTGGATGCGATTAACCAGTTCGCTCATTGGCATGTGGCTAGGAGGCTTACTGGTCTGGGCTTTTCGCATGATTGCAGGTGAGATTCTGGGTCAGGAGGCATTAGGATTCGGTGACGTTACGCTCATGAGTATGGTTGGAGCGTTTTTTGGTTGGCAGATCGTTTGGCTGGCCTTTTTTCTAGCTCCCCTTTTCGGGGTTTTGATTGTGATCACCAAGACGCTCTTGACGGGCGATACCCGAACTCCTTTTGGGCCCTACCTCAGCGCAGCGACCGCATTTTTGATGCTAAAGTGGCAATCGGTTTG
>JBJTAQ010000574.1:0-3407 GCA_046090945.1 Pirellula sp. | reverse complement strand
CGTCTGGTCACTACCTGCTGACCTTTCAAAAATATTTTTTGCGAATGCTAGCTTATCTAGCCTCCTTACCTCTGTGGTTATAACTCTACGCGATGGAATAGAACCAGTCTCGGCTGATTTCATTGGTGGAGGAGTACCGAGAAGCCTAGAATATGAAAAAGAGTCCTTTTCAATCAAAACCCGTTTAGAGCTTTTTTGAACCACAGAGACACGGAGACTCACAGAGGTACTCAAGGCTGGAACTAGAATTCAAAGCCCCTCTGTGCCCCTCCTTACCTCTGTGGTTATAACTCTACGCGATGGAATAGAACCTGTCTCGCCTGATTTCATTGGTGGAGGAGTACCGAGAAGCCTAGAATATGAAAAAGAGTCCTTGCCCAATAAAATCCCTGAATCACCAAAAATAAAGGTAAAAAGAACGATGAGAAACTCGATAGCTTCTTGGATGTTGACGCTGGGTCTGGTGCTCAGTTCCATCGTATTGCATTCGACGATGGCCAAAGAGCCAGAGGTACAGCCCAAACGGATCTTGCTGATTGCTGGTCGGCCGTCGCACCCACCTCGCATGCACGAGTTCAACGCAGGCGTGCAGCTTTTGTCGCGTTGTCTAAAGGACAGTGGCCTTGCGATCCATGTGGATATCTCGCTTAACGGTTGGCCCAAAGACGAGTCGCTACTGGATCGGGCCGATGCGATCGTTTTCTACATGGATGGAGGCGGTGGTCACGAAGCGGTCCAGGAGGCGGGCCGACGCATGAAGAAGATCGACGAACTGGCGAACAAAGGTGTGGGGATAGGTTGCATGCACTATGCGGTCGAGATTGTTCCAGACCAAGCGGGCAAGGAGTTCAAGAAGTGGATCGGCGGTCATTACGAGCACATGTTTTCGTGCAATCCGATCTGGTCTCCAGAGTTTGGTCAGCTACC
Organism: Pirellula sp.; assembly: GCA_046090945.1. Taxonomy (GTDB): domain Bacteria; phylum Planctomycetota; class Planctomycetia; order Pirellulales; family Pirellulaceae; genus JBKCUI01. The sequence goes on along the minus strand of JBJTAQ010000574.1, from coordinate 2,480 downwards.
CGAACATCCGATCACCCGTGGCGTGAAACCTTTTTCGGTCAAGGACGAGTGGTATTTCAATATGCGATTCGTCAACGATCTACCCGGTAATGCACCGGCCGACACGGCCAGTGGCAAGTTTGTGCCGATCCTTGTTGCAGCACCCTCGGATGCGGTTCGCAATGGTCCTTATGTCTATCCACCCGGGCCCTATGCTCACATCCAAGGGAACCTAGGTCGAGCCGAGGCGATGCTCTGGACGGTCGAACGACCTGACTCAGGCCGTGGATTCGGTTTCACCGGCGGTCACTTTCACGACAACTGGGGGAATGATTCCTTTCGCAAGTTGATCTTGAATGCTTGCTTGTGGTTGGCCAAGGCGGAGATTCCGGACCAAGGAGTCGAGTCGACGGTGACGCAAGAGCAACTCGATTCGAATTTAGATCCCAAGAAAAAATAGGAGAAAGAGGGAGCCTAACCTAGCGACCGTTTTGGCTACGGGCTTTGATGATCTGATAAAGGTCCAGATCGGCCCGCCCTCCGAGGATCGCAAAAATCGTTCGCAGTCGTTCGAAACCCTCTGGCAAACCGTCTTGGGAACTGAGTCGAAAGTAACCCGGCTCCGGCGTGAGGACTCGCGCGATTCGACCGCTAATACTGTCCTGCGAAGTATCTTGTTGAGTCGAATTTCGCAAGATGCGGTCGATGTAGCAGGTCGCTTGCGGATGGTCTGCAAGCAGCGTGTTTCCCAGGGGCCGATGCACATAGCTAGTGCGATGGACCACCGCGTCGGCTTGCAATTCCACTGAGGAGTCGTCGTCCTTGAGGAGTCGCAGTTGCCATAGGCCTTGCTCATCCCGCGCGATCGATTCGACGCCTAAACTTTCGAGCATCACGAACGAAGGAGATGTATGTTCGTCGAGTTCCTTTCGGGATCGGGCTAAATAGTCCTCTTCGTACCTTGATGCCGGTGGGAGTACCCAGATGAGTTGTTGATGCTGGCGGTATTCGAGGCATTCGCGCACGGTGCGACAGGCCTCTGGGGTCGAGCCGACGATCGCAATCCGTTTGGCATCGTAGGTCTTTGGATCGAACTTGCGATCCCCTGGAAGATGTTCGAGAAAACTCTTTTCGCAGAGGCTCTGGCCGATAGCTAGCCCACCTGCGGGCCCCAGGCCTTGTCGATCGGGGCCCAGGCCTCGGCAGTCGATAATGCAGTCGGCGCGAGAGACCCAGGTGCCACGATGGCGTCCTTCGACCAGGATCCGAAATTCATCGTTGCATCGCTCCTGCCATGGAAATTCGTCGTAGTGACCCTCTGAGGGCATGTCCCTGGCCCGCAATCGAGACGCATCGATCACGGGGCTTAAGAAATGAATGTCATCGAAAAGCAGATCGGTCTTCGCCAGAGGCAGCAGATACTCCTCGGCGTATTGCTTGCCAGTAAAGATCCGGTCGGGATCTGGCCGTTGGTAGCTGGCTTCTTGAGCCTCGAGGGCAGCAAGTCCCAAGCTGGTAGTCACTTGGCTTGCTGGCAAATCGAGAGTTCGCTGGTTCCAATCGAGCATTCGGTGCGCGACGCGTCGGGTTTCAAAAATCGATACGTGGTAACCGAGGAACCTGGCATACAAGGCGGCTTCGATTCCCAAGGGGCCTGCTCCGATGATGGCGATCGTGGCCGGACTTTCCATCTCCGGATCCCAGGGAAGTGCATCGATCATGGATTGTGTTTTCTGCTTTGAGTGTCTCGATTATTCAGCGACACGCGATGGATTCAAGGAAGGGGTATGTTATTGAATTCGTAGTCGACGGTTTGAATGATCACGGATTCAGGAGCGCGGTATACGAATCGATAATCGCTGAGTTCGCCTTCGATATCGAAAAGATAGCTCAGGCCGATATCGTTTTTGGTAAGCCGCGTGGTAGACCATCCGGCGTTTTCGATTTTATTGCCATCTTGATCGATGAGGTAGCCATCGGTCAGATTCACCCAGCCTTGTAGTACTTCGTTGGAAGGTTGATTGACTAGCGACACACCGATTTGGATTTCTTGAAGATCTCGGTTCTTGCGTGCCGCTTCGAGAATGACTGTTAGATCCCCGGTGGTTAAACTCTTTCCGCTGGATTGCTTAAGGTCCTGGAAATCGATCGAGGCGACTCGTCCAGGGATAGCGATTTGCAGTTCGCCTTTCCAGGAGGCGATTTTGGTCGCCGCCGGAGTTGGTTTCAGGACACTCATCGAGGCGATGAGTTGCGAGCCGATGGGGATGTATTCGCTAGACTGGTCGCGTAGTGCTGGGAGAACCTCGTCGTTATCGGTTCGAACGATTATTTTGTCCGATGGGAAACGGACAAAGACCGGGTTGAATCGAGTTTCACAGTGGAGCATCAGTTCGAGCTCGGCGGTGCTTTCGAGTGGGTTTAGAAAGTTGCTGGTTTTGCTGAGCGAGATAGGTTCCATTCGCAGCACCCCGATGTAGATCGGAGGCATGGAAGTTTTA
>JBJTAQ010000573.1:0-1542 GCA_046090945.1 Pirellula sp. | reverse complement strand
ACGATCGCAACAGAAGTCAGCAACCACGCTAAAACAATACCGAACATCAAAGTGCCTGTTTTTCCAATTATGCAGGCTGCTATTGATTCTCGTAAGCAACCGCTAGTAAATGAGTACCCAAGACTCTAGAACGCAAAATCTCCACCGGGCTTCCTGAAAAGCATGAGTAAACGTCCTGGAGAATCAGGAGTCATTTACTAGCGGTTGCTTACGAGAATCAATAGCAGCCTGCATAATTGGAAAAACAGGCACTTTGATGTTCGGTATTGTTTTAGCGTGGTTGCTGACTTCTGTTGCGATCGTATGGATCCTGTCTAGCCTATCCCGAAATAGCCGAGCAAAGTCGGTTGCAAAGCAGTTAGAGCCACTTGGATTTACGATCCTAAAATCGTTTGAGCCAGAGGACCGAGACCGATTCTACTCTTTCCTCAACGACGGTCTGTGGATGCTACACTCTCCGTTCTTTGTAGCCGTCTTAGAGAATGATGGAGTTCGCATCGTCGCCGCAGAGTTTTCGGTGGGAAAGCATGGCCGAATTTTTTACATCATGGGATCGACTAAGGAAATCGAGGTTCCCTCGATGATCATCCGTCGAAATACCGCGGGTTCCAAGTTCATGGGGATCGCCAACTTAGATGCAGTTTGGTTCGCAGAGGATCAAGAGTTTCAGGAGAGGTATGTAGTACGAGGAAAGAGAAAGGATGAGATACGCGCGTTCTTAACTTCTCAACGCAGGAAAGCGATTCTCGACGAACCTAGCTTTTTCATGGGCCTTGGGATCAGTGGCGATTCGATCCTCATCGAGTACAACAGACGATTCCGGGAGGAGACATTCGCAGAGGAAACCAACAAATGCGTGGCCATGACACGTGTTGTCGCAGGAATGTGCCAAAGGGGTAGTAGGAGTTAGCTCGACCGACAGGTTGGAGGCGATCCCTCTCCCGCAGAATCGAAGTCTACATAACAGATCTGTGCTCTCCGATCCAGGCCCAGTCACGTTCGTAAATGTTCGCCAAAACGAAACTCGCTGCGTCAGCTTTGATTGAGTGAAACCGATCCTAGGTCGTCTCAAGTCGCGAGTCCCGCTTTCAATCCCCCGCGCCTCAATCGCTCCGGCCATAAGCCGAAGGTCAGTTGTCTTTGATGCGTTTCTCGGGTTATGGAGTCGAGAAAAAGCGACCTCCGGATACCACGGCGATGCAAAAGACCAATGAAATCATTGGCCCAAAAAAAATCGCGACGCCCAAGAGCCATCTGGCGTGACCTGCCGGTTATGAAAATGGGGCTCCAAAAGTCGCGCTTTTGTCGCGCGGGGAATAACCGGGAGGTCAATTTGGTTTTCAAGTTTTCGTCCGGGTTATGAAGTTCGAGACTTTTCTATAACCCCAGGGTCGCGCGACTTTGAGACTCCCGAGAGTCGGGTAGCCAAAGGCAGAAAAAGCACCCAAGACAACTGACCTTCGGCTTATGGCCGGAGCGATTGAGGCGCGGGGGATTGAAAGCGGGACTCGCGACTTGAGACGACCTAGGATCGGTTTCACT
>JBJTAQ010000572.1:0-2101 GCA_046090945.1 Pirellula sp. | reverse complement strand
CTGGAAACAGGGCTACCGTTCGTCTTCGCCATGTGGGTTGCCCGCGATTCTCAATTCGATCAGCCACGACTCATCGAGCTACTCGAATCGAGTCGCGACCAAGGATGCCAGCACGTGCACGAAATCATCGGTCGATACGCTCGAAGCTATGGTTTGACAGACCAAGCTTGCAGGGAGTACTTGACACGTTACCTTCGCTTCACGATCGGTCGCGCTGAGCTTCAGGGACTTGCGGAGTTTTCCGCTCGTTGCCAAGCCTTGGGTTTGGCCTAAAGGTCCGGGAGGCTGACCACTACGAGGAATTGCCTGATGGGTATAATGACAGGCAGAACTTCTTATAGCAAGCGGACGACTTTATGATCGCAAAAACCAACCCATCGATTCAATCGACTCTGGACAAAGCAGTCGCGGGCGAACGCATCTCCAACCTGGAGGCATTGCAATTGCTCGAAAGCGGCGAACTCAGCGCTATCGGACAAGCTGCACAGGCGGTCACCCAGCGACTTCATCCTGAGAACTATCGGACTTATAACATCGATAGAAACATCAACTACACAAATATCTGTACAGCAGTTTGCGATTTTTGTGCATTTTACAGGACACCAAAAAGTCCCGAAGGGTACGTGCTCGATCGGCAGGAACTGCTGCGCAAGATCCAGGAGACGGTCGATCTCGGCGGTGATCAGATCCTCATGCAAGGTGGATTGCACCCACATTTTAAACTCGATTGGTATGAAGAGTTGCTGCGCGACATCAAGAGTCATTTTCCGCAGGTCAACATTCACGGCTTTAGTCCACCGGAGTTGCATCACTTCACCAAAGTCAACAAGCTTTCGATTGAAACCGTTTTAGAGCGGCTCAAGGAGGCCGGGTTAGGGAGTATTCCCGGTGGCGGCGCTGAGATCCTGGTCGACCGAGTCCGTTCTGCGATCACGCGCGGCAAGGTGATGAGCGACGACTGGCTGAATGTCATGCGGGTCTGGCATCAAATGGGAGGGGTATCGTCGGCAACGATGATGTTCGGTCACGCGGAAACACTCGCCGAGCGCATCGAGCATCTGGAGAGGATCCGTCAGTTGCAAGACCAGACGCATGGCTTCACGGCGTTCATCTGCTGGACGTTTCAACCCGAGAATACGCAGATGAGCCAAGTCCCACCGGCAGGATCGTTCGAGTACCTAAAGACACAAGCTGTAGCGAGGTTGTATTTAGATAATGTGCCCAACATCCAAAGCAGTTGGGTCACTCAAGGGCTCAAGATCGGGCAGTTGGCTTTGTTATTCGGTGCCAATGATATGGGTTCGCTGATGCTTGAAGAGAACGTCGTGGCCGAAGCCGGGACGGTCCATTATCTAACCCTTGATCAAATCCGCGATGCGATCAGTGAACTGGGCTATGTGCCTCGGCAGCGCGATGTTTTTTACAGACTGCTTGACGAGGATTTCGAACAGAAGGCGGTCCAGGCCAATCGACTTAAGAAAGTTGATTCCAAATAGAAGCCCTCGGGATTCTTTTTTTAACCACGGAGAAACAGGGGTGCACAGAGACAGTGCCCAGAGTCTTTCCTCCGTGTGCCTCTGTGACTCTGTGGTTCAAAACCGGCTGATAGATACGAGTTAGGATTCATAAAGTTTGAATAGACCCGAGTGGTCTAGGTTTCCGTACCCATGTTCGTGCACGAGTCGTTCCCACTGGCTACGGCAATGATCAAGCGTTGTGGACACAAGCCCGACGCTTGCAGCGAGTTCGCAGATCAACCGCACATCCTTGAGCTGCAGTTCGGCTCTCCCGCCCGGTTGAAAATCCCGACGGACCATGCGATCCCCGTGGAGCTGCAGGATTCGACTCTCCGCAAATCCACCCAGCAGTGCTTCTCGCAAGACGGCCGGGTCGACGCCAGATAATTCCGCCAACCGGATCGCTTGGGCTACCGCATCGATCGTCTGAGCCACGATCAATTGATTGGCTAGTTTGGTCACTTGTCCTGCCCCGGCGGCCCCCATGTAGGTTACCCGTTTCCCTACGGTCTGCAGGACGGGCAGAGCTCGCTCAAAATCCTTCGTTTCGCCCCCGGCCATGATCGATAACGTGGCTGCCTGCG
>JBJTAQ010000571.1:0-5565 GCA_046090945.1 Pirellula sp. | reverse complement strand
ATGCAAAAATACCCATCCCACCAACCGCCCCTGCGACCACTCCAACCCATCCGATTCCCATGATCGACTATCAACTCCGCACACGACTGGTCGCTGGGGAACGGGCCATCGAAAAGCTCGGGACATTAGCAAAACAACTCGGAGCACGCCGCGTGTTGATCGTCAGCGACCCGGGTGTGGTGGCTGCTGGAATTTACAAACTCGGAGCCCAGCAAATTTCCGATTCAGGGTTAGAGGTCCTGGGTTTTCATAACCTCGCTGAAAACCCCAGCACCGATCATGTCCAGGCTGGCTTGCAGGTAGCTCAGGAGTATAAGCCCGATCTATTGGTCGGGCTCGGTGGTGGTTCGAGTATGGACTGTGCCAAGGGAATCAACTTCCTGTACTCTTGCGGGGGAAAGATGTCGGACTATTGGGGGGTAGGGAAAGCTACCGCGCCGATGCTGCCGATGATCGCAATCCCGACCACTGCTGGTACTGGAAGTGAAACCCAGTCCTTTGCCTTGATCAGCGATGCTCATACTCATGTGAAAATGGCCTGTGGGGATCCCAAGGCCTCTCCTGCCATTGCGATTCTCGATCCGGTATTGACCTGCTCCCAACCGGCGAGCGTTACGGCCCTGACAGGGATCGATGCATTGACCCACTCGTTGGAATCCTTCGTGACCACCAAGCGTAACGCTATGAGTGATTGTTATGCGCGCGAAGCCTGGATGCTCCTATCGCGGGGTTTTCCGCGTGTGATCGAGGAGCCTTCGGATCTGCATGGTCGCTCTCAAATGCAGCTCGGAGCCTCTTTTGCAGGCATGGCGATCGAAGCCTCGATGTTAGGGGCTGCCCATGCGCTTGCAAATCCGCTGACAGCCTATTTGGGAGTTCCGCATGGCCAAGCCGTTGGGATGATGATGCCCCATGTGATCCGATTCAACGCAACGTGTGTCGAGAGCCGTTATCGGGAATTGGTCCACTTGTTACCTGAGGTATCTGTGTCGGATCGACGACCTGCCAGCGAGATCCTCGCTGACCGTTTCACGCGGTGGTTGCGGATCGCGTCGATGGCCACAGCTCTGTGCGAGTTGCCAGGATGGACCGCAAAATTCGCTGAATCCCAAGGCTCTTGCGCTGCAGAAGAGCTCTTGGAATCGATGGCCCTGATGGCTGAAAAGCAGTGGACTGGAGGCTTCAATCCCAGGCCAGTCCGAGCCGACGATTTCCTAGCCATCTACCGCGCTGCTAGCACGCTCGTGACATCAAATTCTTAGCCTGAATCGGCAATTCTTGGTGTTAGTCCAACGAATTCAATTACAATGACAAGTCCTACCATGACATCCATGGTGCCACCACTTCTTTCACGATCCAAACTCCATGAGCCAAACTGATTCGAGATCCGCCTTGTCCTCTGATGCCAACCAGATTTCCCAATTGACGGATCAGGAAGTCCGAGCGATCGACCAATTGAGAGCCTCGTACGATCGCTTCTGCAGCGAGCTATCCAAAGTCATCGTTGGTCAGCGCGAGGTGATCGAGCAATTAGCCATCTGCATGTTTGCCCGTAGGCACGCCCTGTTGATGGGTGTCCCAGGTTTGGCAAAAACGCTCTTGGTCAGCAAAGTTGCCGAGACGATGTCGTTGGGTTTTAATCGGATCCAGTTCACTCCGGACCTGATGCCGATGGACATCACCGGTACGGATATCTTGCAAGAGTCGGCCGAGGGGCGTCGTGAATTTCAGTTCATCCGAGGACCGATCTTCGAAAATATCATCTTGGCCGATGAAATCAACCGAGCACCACCAAAGACCCAAGCCGCTTTGCTTGAAGCGATGCAAGAACAACGCGTCACGGTACTTGGAAAAACCTACGAGTTGGCCTCACCGTTTATGGTCTTGGCCACTCAGAACCCTGTCGAGCAGGAAGGTACTTATCCGCTCCCCGAAGCCCAGCTCGACCGCTTTATGTTCTTGATCGAACTCGATTACCCCAACGAACAAGAAGAGATTCAGATTGCTCGCACGACCACAGGCGACGATTTGGTGAGACTCGATGGTGTCCTGAGCGGTCAGCAGATCATGGACTATCAGAAGCTCGTTCGCAGGATCCCAGTGGCCGATCACATCTACGAGTATGCCGCCAAGCTTGTGCGTAAGACTCGACCGCAGAGCGAGTCGGCACCCGAATGGATCAAGCCGTTTGTCAGTTGGGGCGCTGGCCCCCGAGCCGTGCAAAACCTGATTCTAGGTGCCAAGAGCCGCGCCGCGCTGCAGGGCAGTTACATGGTCCGATTGGAAGATGTTCAGTATGTTGCTCGACCGGTGCTGGTGCACCGCTTGATCACCACATTTGCAGCCCAAGCCGAAGGGGTCACGGCCAAGCAGATCGTCGCTCGCCTTATCGACGAAACCCGATAGCTCCATGCTCAACGTCACCCGTTCGTTCCTAGATCCTAAAGTCATCTCTCGACTGGCCGCTGTGCCATTGAATCCGCGCTTTGCGATGCAGGGGACGGTTTCGGGACGGCATGCTTCGCCCCACCGCGGCTCGAGCGTCGAGTTTGCGGAGTATCGCAAGTATGTCCCAGGAGATGACCTGCGGCGACTCGATTGGAGAGCATTTGGTCGAACCGATCGCTACTTCGTCAAAGAGTTCGAGGCCGATACCAATTTGCGGCTTTGCGTCGTTCTCGATACGAGCGGTTCGATGGGTTTTGCCTCAAAGGGAAATCCGACCAAGATCGACTACGGCCGCCGAATCGCCGCAACGCTTGGGTATCTGGCAGCCCAGCAAGGGGATGCGGTCGGTGTTACCACGGTGGCTGAAAAGATCATTCAGAACATTCCAGCCAAACGCTCCGCAGCGCACCTGAAATTGATCCTCGATACGCTGGAAAAGACCAAACCCCAAGGTGAGACGCTGCTGCCTGCGATCCTCGATGAACTCGCAGAGACTCTTCGACAGCGAGCCTTGGTCGTCATCGTCTCGGACTTCTTCGTCGCACCTGAAGAGCTCAAACGATGCTTCGAGCATCTGCGCTTCCGCAAACACGATGTGGCTGCCTTTCACCTGCTGGACCCCCAAGAGATCGAGTTCGCTTTCGGCAGACCAGTTCGCTTCGTCGACATGGAAGGAAACACCTCGATCTTTGTCGAACCGAACGAGATTGCCGATCGATACCAAAAAGCCCTCAACAATTACCTCGCAGCCATGCAGAAAATCGTTTTGGAAACCGGTGTCGATTATCACCGAGTGCAGACGAGCGAATCCTATGAACATCCTCTGATGCGATTTCTCGTCGGAAGGACTCGAGCAAGAGGGGTGCGATGAACTTTCTGCAACCCTGGATGCTTTTGGCGCTACCACTGGCGGCCATTCCCATCATCATCCACTTGGTCAACCAGCGCCGCTTCCAAACGGTCCCATGGGCCGCCATGCGATTCCTGCTCGAAGCGACCAAGATGTCCAGCGGTTATACCAAACTCCGACAGTGGCTGATCCTAGCCATGCGAACATTGGCTGTACTTGCCCTGGTCATGTTCACCGCAAGACCTCTGACCAGCGGACTGCTAGCCCTGCTTGGAGGCGATGCGAATCGAATCGCTATCGTGATCCTGGACCGATCGCCGAGCATGGATGAAACCCCCATCGGTGCGAACTCAACCAAACTCCAACAAGGGATCGATCAGCTCGCTGAGACCTTCAAAACTCTCGGGATCCAACGGATCGTTCAAATCGATCCGCTTGCAGACAAACCTGAGGAATACAACTCGGTCACCCAGTGGCTCAGGGCTACCCCTAGGCAAGCCTGGAGCGCTACGAGCGACATACCAAATCTGATGGAGAAAGCCCTCACCTACGCCAAAAACAACCCCGCCGGCAACACCATGGTCTGGCTCTGTTCGGACATGAGGGATAGCGATTGGCGAAGCCAGGACGGGCGATGGAAAGCTATCCAAGATGGATTCCGCTCGATCGCCCAACAAGTCCGCTTTTCCATCCTCGATCTATCACAGACCAATACCTCAGAGCCTAACTCGAACCCAAGCCCCAATCGGAGTCTCCGGATCACCGATGTGCACCGGGTCGAAGCAGACAACGGGCCTGAGCTCTCGATCAGTTTCCGAATCGACAAGCAGCAATCCGATTCCACCTCCAACGCTCCTACCGAACCGATCCCCGTTGAAATCTCTGTCGGTGAAAACCGCTCGATCGTCCAAGTCGAGTTTCAGGGAAGCACCGCGCAGATGACGGACTATCGAATCCCTCTCCAAAAAGATCTTCCTAATCCAGACAGGGTCCCGGCGGGTATCGATACTTCTTCCCAAGGTTGGGGGTCGATACGGCTGCCTGCTGATACCAACCCGAGCGATGATGTCGAATTCTTTGTCTACGAACGATCCCCAAAAAGGCGAACGGTGATCGTCAGTCAAACGCCCGAGTTGATTGGAGCCATCGAGCTGTGCGCAAGCATCGCACCACAACAAGCCATCGAGTGCGAGGCGGAATTGGCAAGCTTCGAGCAATTCGAATCGATCGATCTGAATACCGTCGCGATGATCGTTTGGCAGGCGAATCTTCCAACTGGCAAAACGCTCGAATCGCTCAGTCGATTCGTCACGACTGGAGGCCAACTGCTGTTATTGCCACCTGAGAATGCCGACAGCTCAGAAGCCTTTGGAGTCCGCTGGGGCGGTTGGGAAGCTTTGCAGGAAGGACAGCCAAGTGCGCCGGTGGAAAATCAGACGGCAGCCGAGGCCCAGCGAAACCGGCTCGCGAGAATCGCCCAGTGGCAAAACGATTCGCAACTGCTAGCCAACACACTCAGCGGAGCACCCTTGCCCCTCGGACAACTCGGCATCCGCAGACTCTGCAAACTCGAAGGCAAGTTTGAAGCATTGGCATCGTTGCCAGATGGTAAGCCTTTTTTGGCAACCGCACCTGTGTCAGCGCAAGACCCCACGCCGATCACACTTTGTGCCACCACCCCCTCGGATCGGGATTCTACCCTAGGAGGCGATGGCGTCGTGCTGTATGTGACCATCCAGAGATTGCTCTCCGCAGGAGCACTCCGAGTGGGAACTACCAAGAATGCGTCGGCAGGTACCGAACACCGCTCGGTCGATGCGACTTCCAAGTTGGTGCTTGGCAGCGAGTCGGCCGGGTCGAATGAATTTGCCATGCATGCGGGAGTTTACCGAAACGATACGAATCTGATTGCACTGCATCGCGATCCCGATGAAGATTCCCTTCGAACTATCGACGCGCAGAACCTCGACCGGATGTTCGGCGACCTGCCTTGGGCTAAAATCATCGCTGGCAAACGAGCCACCAGTCTGGTCCAAGAGATCTGGCGGTGGTTTGTCGTAGCGATGCTAGCAGCTCTGCTGGTTGAAGCGTTACTCTGTTTGCCCAAGGTCGCCAAGCGTAAGCCAGCAGCTTTAGCAGCCGTTGGCGGGTGATTGGATTGAAGGAATCACACTTACATGGGCAAACAACTCGCAGAAACTTACCGTTACTGCCCCGCTTGCGGTCATCCTCGCGAAACGGTCGCAACGGCTCGAACGATTCGCGAG
>JBJTAQ010000570.1:0-1323 GCA_046090945.1 Pirellula sp. | reverse complement strand
CATCGAAAGGCACAGGCATGTACCGAAACCAGTACGACTCAGTCATCGACAAATCGAAACTCGCTTGGATCAACTCGCGAGCCAGGCGGATGGGCTTCCGTCGCCAAGACCTCGACGACGTTCAGCAACAAGTATCGATCGCACTATTGCAATTCAACTTTGACGAGGCTCGATCCAACGGCGCCTCGGAGCGAACAGCCATCACGGCAGTGATTGATCGCCAGCTTCGCAAGATCCGACGATCGCGAGCTCGGCATGCCGATCGCCTCAGCGGTAGCGAAAGCTTGCCATCTGACATCACAGACTTGGCTGCTCACCAGAACGTGCAGCAGGTCCGTCGCACCAGTGATCTGGGAATCGCAATCGAGCGACTTAGCCCTGCTGCTCAGCGGATTTGCAAATGCCTTGCCGAGGGTCAAACGATCAACGAGATCGCCAATGCAATGCAAGTCAGTTGGCACACTGTCCACAGCCATGTCGCCAAGATTCGCGAATGTTTTGTGGACTTGGGCCTTGAAGAATTGGTGCTGGAAGCATGATGCCGCGAAAGCTGCAGAAGCTTGCGAAAACCAGCCAATAACCGCTGGAATTTCATCGGTAAGTGAGCCTCCTGTGTGCATCGGGCATCGGGTGGCTCACGAACCCCAAACGATTACAAACACTTGGGTTTCAAAGAGAAGGAAGATGACCAATGGATAGTCAGGAAATGTTCACGCCGCTGTCGGTCAACGGCAAGACAGCAGCGAGGATGCTTGGGGTTTCCGAACGGATGTTTTGGGAACTGCGCAACCGCGGAGAAATCCCCCACATCAAGCTCGGCCGACTCACACGCTTTGCGGTCGAGGACCTGAAACGGTTTCTCGAACTCAAGCGTTACGAGACCGAAGAAGACGAATCCACTGGGATCGATGAGCCACCCGATGAGGAATAAACCAGAACCATCACACGGGAGAAAACGACATGGCATCGATCACCAAATCGAAAACCGGAGCGAAGCGAGCGCTCTTTTACGATGAAACAAAGACTCGCCGCACCGTTTACCTGGGCAAAGTTTCGGATAAAGAAGCCGACACGATTCGGCGACGTATCGAGAGCATCTTGAGCTCGAAGATTCTCGGGAGCCCCATGCCTCAAGACGATGCTACTTGGCTCAACAAGTCACCCGCACTGCGAGAGAAGCTTGTTGCGGTCGGGTTGATCGAACCAGAGCCGATTCCCGAAAAGCTTGTAATTCCCACACTCGAATCGTTTCTCGATGGTTACATCGAGCGGCAGGGGAAAAGTCGCAAACCGGCCACGGTTGCGGTTTGGAAGCAGGTGGTA
>JBJTAQ010000569.1:0-2900 GCA_046090945.1 Pirellula sp. | reverse complement strand
TGCGGCCCAATTGTACGCTGCAGCCGATACGCAACTCGGTGGATTGCAATCGCAGATCCAGCGCGGTGAGTTTCGACCTCTGTTAGAATGGTTGCAATCCAAGGTGCATCGGCACGGCCAAACCTACCTGCCGATGGAACTGATTCACCGCGCAACCGGAAAACCTGTCGAATCGAGCTTCTTGGTGGATCACTTGAAGACTAAATGCAAACCGTCTTGAGGAGAATAACATGAATCGACCCAAGGTATTGATCATTGTCGGAGATGCGACCGAGACGGTCGATACCCTCTATCCCTACTATCGGTTGATCGAAGGTGGCTATCAACCCGTAGTCGCCGGACCCGAGAAACGTGTCTTTCAAATGGTCATGCATGAGGTCAGGCCCGGGTGGACGATCACGAAAGAGTGGGAGGGTTATTCCATCGCTGCGGACGTCGCCTTTAAGGACATCAAGCCCGAGGAGTATGCCGGGATATTCTTTAGCGGTGGCAGAGCCCCCGAGTACATACGCGAAGACCAAGATCTCTTGCGCATTACCCGTTGGTTTTGGGAAAACAAACGACCGATGGCCAGCGTATGCCACGGGGTCGAGATCCCTGCACGAGCGGGCATTGTCCAAGGCTTGCGGATGGCGACCGTGGCCAAATGCAAGTTTGATTTAGAGGTCTGTGGAGGAATCTACGTCAATGAGCCATGTGTGATCGATCAGCACATGTTCTCCGGTCGAACCTACCACGACCATGGATACTACATAGGGCCTTGGATCAAGGCGCTCGATGCGTTTTGCGCAAAGGGTTAAATCGCAGTTGCAGGATCCGTTGTTGCAGGATCAATTGTCGAGCTCCTCGAAGATAACCTCGTCTTGTTCTTTAGCCGTTGATCGCTGGTCCCCAAGCCCCCACTGCTTCATGCGTCGCAGCAACCTCGCGCGGGATATCCCCAGCGACTTGGCCGCCGCAGTGTTGTTCTTCGGGTAACTTGCCAACGCTCGTTCGATAAGCAAACGTTCCAAGCGTTCGAGGACTTGGTCCAAGTCGATCGGCGGCTCGATTCCTGGTCGTTCGATGTGCGATGGATAAGTCCGAAGCGAGATCGGTAAATGGCTCTCTTCGAGCTCACCTTGGGCACCCGCCTTGAGCGCCTCTTCGAGGGCACGGTCAAACTCGTCGATATCGCCAGGCCAAGCATAAGCAAGCAGTGCATCGAGAAACGAGGATGACCAACGGCTTCCCGGTGAGCGTCGCATCCAAGCAAACAGCAGACTTTCGATCTCCTCGGTCCGCTCCGATAATGGAGCGATTTCGATACGCTGAACGTCGCTGCTTGCAATCAACCAATCCCAGTTATCCCAGAGAGAGCTTTGGAGCCCTTGGGAATCGAATCCGGTAGTGGTGATGAAGCTCCAATTCTGATCTCGACATGTCCGGGCAAGTGCCTCTTGGAGTTCATCGGGCAAGAGTTCGAGTCGATGCAAAATCACCTCGGTTGCTCCACCCTTACGCCTCGTGTCATCGATCCATTCGAATGTGCTCTTGAGAAGATCCTTGTCCATCAAAGAGCAGTCGATCGTAAACGGAGGGGTTTTCGATATCGCTTGGCCCCGCCGCAAGCGGCGCTCTTTAAAAACTAGGCCAGCGATCGCGATCAGATAGTTCCCAGGTTGACCAACCAATCGCAATGGATGGTCTGCTTGAACGGCAAGTTGCAGTTGGTTGCGAAGTGTTTGACTCCTAAGCGATTGACCTTGCAAGAACCAAACTCCATCCAAGTTCGGGTAACTCTCCCAAATCCCAAGTGATGGAACCTCGATCCGCTCATGAAAATCTCTCTCGAAAATACTTTGCGCATCCCCGGCATCCGGCTTGAGAATGCACAGATAACAAGGCTCCGAAGAATCATCCAGAGGGAATACCCAACGCAAAAGTGGCTTCTGCTCGGTATCGCTCGATGATGGAAGCCGATCTCGCACGCAACGCACCTGATCGATCGATCCGTTCATCGGGATCGCAAGCCATCTGGCCAAGACGGTTCGCTCGCTTGTCGATTCTTTGGTATCCAGGCTGCACCGCAACCCCAAAGGCTCTGGACCCAATTGTGTGAACAGAGCCTCGAAGGCTTCGTTGACAAAGACCAATTGCGAGTCTTCGGAAAGAACCCACATCGGGAAGCTCGACGAGCCAATCAGCCGAGCGATCTGACGCTTCGGGACGTTGCGTTGCGACTGAGCATCCGACATTCGAGGATCGCCGAGTTGTGAACCGATGAGTTAAAAGCCCAACAATAAAAACACCGCAGAATGCGGACAGCAACCTGCGGTGTGCGGGAATGGAATGCGGCTTTCAATCGCCCCGTGTTCAAACGTCGCTCTCAAAGAGAGCAGGTCGCCTAGAACACGTCGAGGATGAAATGGTGACCCCAATGGTACCGACGGTTGGTCGGGTATTCATTATACCAGTGACGATTGTATACGGGGATCTGTGCCTCAGGAGCGTAGCGGTAATACATGCTGTCGCTGCTGCGATAGTACTCGCTACCATAGAAATTCTGTGGATAGTAAACGTAGGGATAGTGGTAAAATCGCGAGTAATCGCGGTTGCTGGCCGCACCACCCCAAGATCGTCCGTATGCTTGTTGCGCTTGCTGTGCATGAGAAACAGAAGCGGTCGAAATGCTGGCAACTACAGCCAGGGCGACTACCATCAGCGCCTTGCGAATCATAATTCCCCCCCGAGAACACGGCTTATTGGATGTCGCCGGCATACTCGAACCAATGCGACTATCGAGGGTATTCGGCTTAATCCGATCCAAAAGTTGAATCATTTTATCCAGACTACCCCGCAAAATCGATCTGTCCGATAGGTCCGATCCGTCCGAATTCAATAGCCTTAGGCGTTCGAAA
>JBJTAQ010000568.1:0-7487 GCA_046090945.1 Pirellula sp. | reverse complement strand
TGGCTGGTGATGAAATTGATGCTTGAATCTGGCGATCTGCCCGAGGTTTCATACAGATCCGAGGATCCGCATAGGCGAGTTGCAAGCGACCCAAGTCCTGGAGAATCTCCTCGCCAGAACCGACGCACATCATCCCTGAAGCGACCGTTCCATTCGCTCCATCGTTTGCCGCCGAATGATCCGACTTGATAAGCCCCTGCGGCATCCCAAGATTCGGCGATCAGCTTGGTGTCGGCAAGCATGGGATCTTCGGCGATCAATTCGATCAGAGGTGTGTTCGGCAGCAAGTTGCCGCTGCGGTCTCGGGACAGGATGCTTGCAAGATCGAATCGAAATCCGTCGATGTGGTAGTTGTGAACCCAGTGCCTAAGGCAGTGCAGTATCAATTCGCGGCAGACAGGATGATTGCAATTGATGGTGTTGCCGCAACCGCTGTAGTTGCTGTAGTGGGCTCCGTCGGTATTGAGGATATAGTACACCGAGTTCTCTAAACCCTTCATCGAAAGGACCGGTCCCCGCTCGTTGCCTTCGCAAGTGTGATTGAAGACCACATCGAGGATCACTTCGATGCCAGCCCGATGAAGCTCCCGGACCATCGTCTTGAACTCGTGGACCTGATCGCCCGCTTGTCGGCCATACATATACCCTCGATGCGGGGCAAAAAATGCCAGCGGATCGTATCCCCAGTAGTTCGGGTGCTTGAAAGGCTGTCCGTGGAAATCCAGGATCGGAAACTCATGCACAGGCATCAACTCGACGGCAGTAATTCCTAGCTCCTTCAGATAGGGAATCTTTTCGATCACACCGAGATACGTACCAGGTTTTGAGACTCCGCTCGAAGGATGTTTGGTAAAGCCCGCCACATGCATTTCATACAGGACACTCTCCTGGATCGGGTGTCTGAGTGGACGATCCTCGTTCCACTCGAAACTAGGATCGACAACGACGCATTTGGGAGGCCGTAGAATCCCGTCGGTCGAGGTTTGGAAGTCTCCCGCCAATGCGCTGCAGTAGGGGTCGATCAGCCGAGCCTTGCTGTCAAACCACGAGCCGGTTTCGGGTCGATACAGCCCGTCGGCTTGGAAGTGGTACAGTTGGCCAGCTTTTAAACCCGGAAGAAACTTGGTCCAAACATCGCCGATTTTGTCGGTTCGTGAGTCGAGCTCGACCGTTTCGCTCGGTTCGCGGTCCTCGATGCTCGAATAGAGCAAAATTCGCATCGCAGTTGCGGATCGGCTGAAGACCGAGAAGTGGACACCTTCGGGATCGACAGCCGAACCGAACGGAGGTTGATAGCTTGTCGAGGTCTTCGATCTTCCAGTCCGTTTGAGCATTCAGTGGAACTTTTAGGTTTTTTCGAGTTTGTGGACTCAGAGACGCGATTTTCAATCCTTCATTTTAGCCTTGGAGAGCTTGCCAAGCTAATCTGACTCAACGAAGATACACATCGGTTGCGGGGAAAATCTCCAACGCAAATAATCCATGGGAAATTGAAGCGGAATTTGGAATTCATGAAGCGAGAATCTCGAAAATATTCAGTGTTGCTCACCATCATGCGCGGCGGGGCGTTGGCCGTCGGCTTGGGCGTTCTGACCAATCCGCCCATGTGTGGAAACTGTGGACCAGTTTGTTTTGCTCAGGAAGCCAAGCCCAAGTCGGCCGATCCGAAGGCTGTCGCAGCCATCAAAGCGATGCCGGGAATCGCCGTACAGGAAAAGGACGGGGAAGTTATCGGTGTGGATTTTCGTAAATGCGGGGATGACTGGATCAAGACATTTCCCAAGGTACTCGATATCCCCTCGGTACAAACGGTTTCAGTCAGCGGTCCGGCTGCAACCCACGATTTGATCGTCACCCTCAAGTCGCTACCGAACCTGAAAACCTTGCGCATGGAGCAGTCGTCGATCACCGACCAGACGATCGCAGAGATCGCCAAGTTTCCCAAGGTTGATGACCTGCTGCTCGACCGATGCGGCATCACCGATGAATGCTTGAAGAGTCTAGGGCAATCCAAAACCATTAAGCGGATCCGGGCGCCGCGGACCAAACTCTCCGATGCAGGATTGGCGTATTTAAAAGACACCGCACAACTCGAATTGCTAGATCTGTCCGACTGCAACCAAATTAGCGACGAGGGACTTGCTCATCTCAAAGGGCTAACCCGACTTCGCAATTTGAGCTTGTGGGGACCCCGGATCACCGACGATGGCATGAAGCATCTTTCAGGGTTGACCAACATGGTCGCGATCTCATTCCAAGACTGCGGTGTGACCGATCAAAGTTTTTCGGCTCTTTCGGGGATGACCAAGCTCAAGGAGTTCGACATCTTCCGAACCCGCGTTGGCAACGATGCACTCGCGGCCATCGGTGGTGCCAAGGAAATGTCCAAGATGAAACTTAGAGATTGCGCCATCACGACCAAGGGGATCGTCGAGCACATCGGTAAATTCCCAAACCTCACCGCCTTGGATCTGAGCGAAACAACGATCAAGGATGCGGCGCTGGTCGAGATCGGCAAGCTTGAGAAACTTGAAGATCTCAATCTGTGGCATACCCGAGTCACCGATTCCGGATTGAGTGCGTTGACAACGAGCAAACTCAAGCGACTGAATCTTGACGACACCAATATCGGAGATGGAGCCATCGAGCACTTGTCCAAGATCGAGACCTTGGAATTTTTGCACGTCGGAAAGACGGCTGTTACCGACGATAAAATAGGGGAGTTGGCGAAGTTGAAGAATCTTAAAGATTTGATTTTGACCAATACGACCCTGAGCAAGCAAGCGGTGGCGAAACTGCAAGAAAAGCTACCTAAGACCAATATCAAATACTGAGAATTCTACGCGAAAACCTCTGTTGACTTGCCGGTGAGATTCAAGTAATCGTCTAGTGGTATTGACGATTCACAAACCAAGCTCTATCGGCGGTCGGGGTTTTGCGGGAAGACTCGACCGGCCTTCCTCCTGGGTTGGAGCAGAAAAGAACCGCAGACTTGGCAGTTACTGGGTCAATTGCCTGTCGGTGGTGCTTCACGATAGAGCTTAATACTGTGCATCGGGGAGTCCGCAAGGGCTCCCCGATGCCAGGGAACACCAGCAAGAAGGCCGGCGGAAACACCAACCGCCGGCCTTCTTCGTTTTTATCCTTCAACACCGCAAGTATCATTCGCCATGAGTCCAGCCAAATCGTTGTTGTTGCGCGTCATGTTTTCCTTGATCGGTTGCTTGTTGATAGATCCCCAGAGGTCGACGGCACAAGACTGGTTGGTGAGTCGAGCCGATTCGGCCTCTACCGGATTTGTTTCGGGCAAGTTGCCCAAGGAGCCTAAGTTGCTCTGGGAGAAGAGTTGGGAAAAATCGGGTTTCGAGGGGACGCCGGTGTTGGTCGATGGCAAGTGCTATCTTGCCGACGTCGAGGGGAATGTCTATTGCCTGGATCTTCTCAACGGATCGGAGGTCTGGAAGCAAACCTTCAAAAATGGATTCGTCGCCTCTTTGTCGTACCGCAGCGGCAAGCTGATCCTTGGTGACTACGATGGACATATCTACTGCTTGTCGGCTACCGACGGCAAGGTGCTTTGGGAAGCAGATGTCATGCAAGCGATGGCAAGCGGAGCGAATTTTTTCGGCGATCTGGTTTTGATCAGCAGCGAAGGTGGCGTACTCTTTGCGTTCAAAATCGAAGATGGAAGCAAGGCTTGGGAATACTCCACCGGCGATCAGTTGCGATCTGCTCCCACCATTTGGGATCAATTTGCGCTCTTGGGTGGATGCGATGGGAGGCTGCACAAAATCGACCTGAAACAAGGTGTGGCGCAGGGGGATGGTCTGCCGCTTGAGGGCCCGAGTGGCTCCACTCCAGCCTTGCTAGGATCGTTGGCCGTGGTCCCGACCCAATCGGGCCAAGTCCTCGCGTATGACCTTGCCAACAATCAAAAAAAATGGGGGTTTGCCGATGCAGAGCGGGCCCAAGAGATCCGTTCTAGTCCTGCGATCTTTTCGGTGGACAGTGCATCGAGCAAGAAACTAGCCGTTATCACGACCCGCAATCGCCGCGTTTTGGGCATCGATTTAGCCGATGGAAAACTGGCTTGGGAGGCCCTGGTTCGCAAACGCTGCGATGCTTCGCCGGTGATCTGCGACGGAAGGGTATGGGTCGGTGGACTCGACGGCAATCTTTATGCGTTCAGCGTCGAGAGCGGCACTGAGGTTTGGAGCTATCAGCTCAGCGGACAGTTGCTGGCTTCCTGTGCGATCGGACATGGCAAGATCATCGCGGTGACCGACAAAGGGACCGTCGCATGCTTTGGAGAGTAGTAGTGTCGTAAAAGGTAATGGGGAAGACTGGGGTTAGAAGCGTTCGAGGTCCATTCAATCCCTTCGAGGCATGCTTCATGTACCCTAAGTATCTAAGATGTTTTTGCGAAAGGCGGACAAGCTAGAAGCTTATCCCACGTAGTACCTTGGCCCTGTAATTGTGGTCCGTCGCTCCCTGGTACATTGCGCGGTCCTTGGTCGCCGTGACGGTTATTGGTAAGATCGCCGGGGCGGGCGCTGCGATGGATCGCGTCGACAAATTCAGCCCGCGATGCCGGGTTGTAGGCTTTGACAGTTCGATTTCTCCGGGGTTTATCGTATTTCGAGGGGCTCGATGAGCCTCTCGCGAAAGAGCTTTTTGGGTTATAATCCGGTCCTCGCAACCCGGTTCCGGATTGGGGCTGGCACTGTTGTTGAAGTAATCATTCTGGTTTTAACGAAAGGCGTAGGCGGCGATGTTTCGAAGTCTTTTTCAACGGTTTGGACTGGGGCTTTTGATGGCCTCGATGGCTTGGAGTTCGAGTCTCGCACAGGACGCAACCAAGCAGGAGACTGAAACTGGTTTTGTGAGTCTCTTCGATGGCAAGACCATGAATGGCTGGAAGGTCAACGAGAATCCAGGTAGCTGGAAAGTCGAAGATGGCAATCTGGTCTGCAAAGGGGAACGCTCCCACTTGTTCTACGTCGGCAACGACAAGCCTTATAAGAACTTCCATTTCAAGGCAGAGGTGAAAACCGAGACCAATAGCAATGCAGGGATCTACTTCCACACCAAGTACCAGGACTCGGGTTGGCCCAAGTATGGCTTCGAGTGCCAAGTGAACCTTTCCTACAATTCCGATCCGCGAAAGACCAGCAGTCTCTATGGCGTTAAAGACGTCTTGGAACCTGCAGCCAAAGATAATGAATGGTACACCCAAGAGATCATTGTTCAGGGCAAAAAGGTTACATTGAAGGTCAATGGAAAGACCATGGTCGAGTACATTGAGCCCGACGATCAAAAACCAGGAGCCGACTTCACGCGTAAGCTCGATGAAGGGACCTTTGCGCTGCAAGCTCACGACCCAGGGAGCAAGGTCTATTTCCGAAATCTCCGAGTTAAGCGACTTGATTAGTGAATCGATTCGCGAATCGCAATGGATAATTCTTCGAGCATGAATTTGCCGCAGTCGCGACCGGTGCGACTGCGGGTTTCGTCGTGGTTGCCAAGTGTCGTTGTAGTCTCAATTGCTTGGATTCTCTTCTCCGCAATTGCAACTGCCCAGGACACTGGATCGGCAAATCCAGACGCTCTGCGCATGCGCGTCGAGTCGGGGCTTGAAGGGCGCTGGAAGGTCGGTTTTCCGACTTGGCATCGGATCGAGCTGAGTGCAAACACCGACTTGACCGGAACGATCGAGGTTCAGACCGTCGATGGAGATGGAAACGGTGTCGTCTACTCGGATCCTGCATGGAGCTTTCAAATAGCATCAGGTGGGATGGCGGTCGTTGATGTGTACGCCAAGCATGGTCGAGCCGATCGGCCGATTCGGATCCGTGCAAATATTTCGGGCAGATATACCTGGACGCACGTTCTGAGCCAAGAGGAGCGAGGTCAAGTCTTATTAGCAACGGATCCCTGGGTGGTCGGATTGGGGACCTCTCGTTTGGATTTGGATCAAGGGCTTATGAAGTCCGCCGGGGGTAGGTCAGAGGAGTTGCGAGTTTCGGAGTTGACGAGTTGTCCGCAGATACCAACGAATCTGCTGGGGTACTCGGGTGTCGACGCGATTGTGTTCTCCTCTTCGAATTCTCAGATCAATCAAGGGATCACCCAGGCGCAGCGACGCGCACTTCGTGATTGGTTAGCTCTCGGTGGTCAGATGATTCTGACCTGGGGCAAAGGTGGCCCGGCACTTGCAATGTACCCCGAGTTTGAGGAGCTTCTACCTGGAAAGCTAGTGGATTCGGCCAGCGATTGCGAGCCTGGCCCGATCGAGTCCTTGCTTGGGTCTCAGGATAGGCTCGAGCGGCTCGAGAGTTCGATCCTCAAAATGGATTCTGGCAAGCTGGATGTTTTGGGAGTGACAGCCAGTCGAATACGTCTGCCGTTGATCGCGCGTTGGGCTTATGGCACCGGAAGTGTGACTTGGTTGGCTTCGGAGATCGATTCCCCCCAGTTGGCAACATGGGAGACTCGGCCTTCGCTTCTGAAGTATTTGATGAAGGAGTGTTGGGAGAAAGCCGAGTCGAAGCCTGCTCGCAGTACTTTTCTAGCTTACGAGGATCTATCGGGCCAGCTCAACACGATGCTCGATCGCTTTCCCAATCTTCAGCTTGGGAACCTTGCGCATTTGGTTCTGATCGCGGGTTTGCTGGCGCTGCTGATCGGTCCATTGGATTATTTCTTCACGGTCAGGTTTTTGAGGAAGCCTGGGTGGACGTGGTGGACGTTGCTCGCCAGTTCATTGGCTGCGATTGCGATCAGTACGACGTTGTTTCGATCATGGAAGCCGCAGGAGCCATCGATCAATGCGCTCGAATTGATCGACGTCAACGATCAGACAGATTCGCTGCAGGCTCGAGGCTTTGCGCACTGCTATGGCGGGCGCAGTGGTTTGTATGACTTCAATTCCTTTCATCGTTCGTTGAGTTCGGACGCCGATGGTTCGACTTTTCGAGAGGCCAATCATCTGGACTGGTTCGGGCAGCCGGGCAAGGGGATTGGTGGTTTTGAGTCGAGCGTCACGAGTCAACTTGGATTGCCCGAATACAGCATTCGCAGCGTCAACGACGGAAGTTTCATTGCGGGTTTAGGAGTTCCGACGGCTGGCACCAAGGCGTTGGAGTATTCATGGTCTGAGCAGTTGAGAGTGCCTGAGGATTTCAATGGTTTAACGACGGTATCGGGCAAGGATGATTTATTGCAGGGTTCATTTTCCAATCCCCTGAATGTCGACTTGCTCGATGGGGTGCTTTACTTCTCAGGCCGTGCCTATGCGATACCAGGGCGCATTCGGCCAAACGAGCGGGTGCCGATTTCGACGACGATTCCCAAAGACATCATGCGTCGATTGCAACGTAGGGCATTTGTGGCTGGGCAGGAGCAAGGGGTCGCTTGGAATCCTTCGGACACGGACAACATCGAGCGACTCTCTGAGTTGATGTCCTTTTTCAGAGCGGCTGGAGGGT
>JBJTAQ010000567.1:0-4211 GCA_046090945.1 Pirellula sp. | reverse complement strand
CGAAGCGGAAACCGCCCGGGGCCAATTCGATTTTCAACACTGGCTGACTTTCTTAGTTCTTTACCCGCTCATTTTCCTTCCGATTTTGCTCATGGGACCGCGGATGCTAAGGCTCTCGTTGCTTGAGCCTGAGCCGATGCTTGCTGAGGGTTCAGAAGAACTGGAGCAACTCTACAGAAGGAATCGCGATTGGCGGACGTTGGTTCTCTTCTGGGCATTGATCATCATTCTTCCGACGATGCTCGGAGCTGTCTATTCCTCGATGGTTTGGTTTCCGAACTATCCGACGGTCGGTGCGACCCTCGGGATTATCTCCGGAACCGTAGGGGGAGTCGGAGGTACCATCCTGGGCATGATGGGGGATCGACAACGCCGACAAGCTTACGAGTTCAGAAAGCAAATGGCGTCAGTTTCAGAAATAGAACCGCAAAAAACTAAGCTCCTGGGTTAGACTCCGGGTCCGATGGCGTTCCGAACATGCGATTTCTACCGCTTGTTTTGAGTTGCAGGCCTAAGATATGGCCGGGCAAGGTGAATAAATCCGCTAAAATGATTGGGGTCCCGGGGCAGGTGCCTAGAATAGATGGGGTCTTCGATCCGGTTATTGCTGGGGGACTTACACGTACCAAGGAACGCTTGATTGATCAGGAGAGGGAAATCGCTTCGAATTTTGAGTGAGCTAAGACTGCCGGCGGTGGCTTGGACCACGTCCGTTTGGTGTTGCGCGCCATTGCTATTCGCGTTGGTTTTTCTGGGCGATGGCGAACGCCTCTTCGGGCAGGAGACTCCGGGGATAGTTCCCGGGGGGATGATGCCACCGGAAAATGTTCCGCGGGTCGTCGGTCCGGGTATCTTGCCTGACCTGATGGTCATGAGGAATCAGAAAGGCGAGGAGATATTAGTCCCTCGAGCCCGGTACGAGGACTTCGAACGCTTGCTCATGGAAACGGAGATCGGGGGAGAGGGTCTGGCGGCCACCCCTAGTTTGAATCAGCTTGATCTACTGATCGAACCGGTATCGGACTATTCCAAAGTACAAGTTCGAGGTCTGATTTCTCTGAAAAAAGCCAACAGGACAACCTGGACGGTCCCGATCGCCCTCAGTCAGCTTCAATGGATCCCTTCCCAACGACCGCCTCTTGGGCCGCAGGTAGAAAATCCATCCGAGGGGCAACCTGACGGCGTTGAAAGCCTTGCAACATCGACACAGGCAAATGGATACCTTTGGCGACTTGGCCCTGGCAAATCGCTCCAACGACGGCTTGAACTCGACGCGCTTTGCAAGATTGTTTCGACCCCTAGTAGCAATTCGCTTCGCCTCGATCTTCCCCCTGCAGCGACAGTACTCCGACTGAAACTACCTAAAGGGGAATGGGAATTGAATGCGACCGGTGGTGGCAATGAGGTCGTTGAGCCATTTCAGACTCAGGGAGAGTATTCCGTAGCCATCGTGCGCACCTCGTCGAATTCGATCAATTTGACTTGGAGTCCTAAAGTGAATCGGGATGCGATTGCGGCCGTCGAGGTACGTAGTCAGACAAAATTCTCTCCGACTGGCGATGCAAATCGTTGGCGAGTCGACACAGCATTTTCCATTCGAGGACCGGTCAAGTTGGCAGGTAAGCGAATTCTTTTGAATTTACCTGCGCAGGGCCTGCTACGAGAGGGTAACTCCAACGTTCTGAGTTTTCCAAACTACCGACTGGTGCGTTCGAGAGGCAATGCGGAGAGCAATAATAGTCGGAATCAACTCGACCTAGCTTCACCTCCACCTGACCCTATCTCTTTGGTTCAAGAAACCAGTTCCCAAGCTTGGTGGATCGAGATCGATGAGGGTTACTCTCGCAGTGAACTGGATATCAATCTGGAATGGTTTATGTCCCGTGCCCCGAGCGATTCTCAAGTAGTATTTGAGGCACCCTTGCTCGAAGGTGTCGAGAGGCACAACGGAGCGATCGAATTCGCGATTGCAAGAACCAATTCGATCGCTTGGACATCCAAGGGTAACGCGCAACTGACTCGGCAATCGCAAGCTTCTGATGGAAGCGACTCGATCGTTTACAGTTTCCAATTTGAGGGTCAGCCTGCAGGAATCGTCACACAATGGACAACCATCGCCGACCGTCCAAGGATCGGTTCGCAACAGTCGATCGAAGTTCGCGAGAGTCAAATGCATTTGCGGGGTGCGATCGAATTTGGAACCGATCCAATTCAGTTGCCACTTTTGCAATTGGAGGCACAAGGCTGGAAGCCTGAACGAATCGTCTTGTACCCGTCGGAAATGGATGTTCCACTGGAAACGCTGCCCAATGCCGGCAAGCCAAATGGGGAAATTCCTACCGGTGAATGGTCGTTGCCTATCAGCGCTAACCTCTGGATAAAAACGACCGGTCCGGGTCGGCCGACAGGGTCTGACACCAAGGGTAACGATCGAAGTTCAGACATTCTTTTTGGTTCGTTGGGTTTAGGGAATCCGTATGAAAGCATAGCGAAATCGACTGACAAAACCGATTTCGGCCCCGTTTGGAGAATGGAGTATCTTCTGACAAAAAATCTAACGGCACAGACACAAGAGATCGAATTTAGCCTGCCCAAACTTTCTTGGTTGTCTCAGGAGACCCAGCAACGTGTCACGCGCACGGCGCCGGGTAAATTGCTCGTAGCGAGCTGGCCTTATCGACTCACCGCGACAACTGGCGAACTATCTGGACTCATCGAATCTTCGCTGGACCGCACCCTGCAGAAGAAACTCTTTAGCAGCACTCCCGACGCAAACCCTTTCTTGATGCAGTATCAGATTTCCGATTCGACTGCGGCAAACCGTTGGGTCGGCCAAAGGACTCGTAAGGGCTCTTTTGTCTCCGCCGAAATGTCCTCAAACGTTGCGCTCAATCTGGATGCGATGGACTGGAATATTCGATGGGACTGCAAGTGCCTTGGTAGCCGCCCCACCGAACTACGATTGGGGATCCCGCTACCCACAAGCTTGAGCGACTCTGAAAAAGCGATCCGAAACCTCCGAGTCAAAATCGATAATCAACCGACGACTGTCGAATCGATCGCCTCCGACGCAGGTATCCCTGAGGGCCGTAGATGGGTCAAACTGCTTGTGCCGGACGTTTCTCCCGACGGAAGTTATCGTCTCGATTTCCTTGTGGAAGCTAACTATTCGATCGATGAGCCTGAGTTGACAAAGCCCAGTGAGCAAGTCGCCTTGGAACTGAACCTACCTATCCTGGAGTCTACCAAGGAACTCGAGCAGTTGCTTGTAGATTCATCGGAATTCCGGTTGCTGCATACTTCTTCGTTTACGATGTCCCGATCGTCCGGTTCCAACTACGGCATTATTTCCGTTGATCCACGGGATCCGCGGGTATCCATTCAAGCCAAAAGAAGAACCGAGAACCCGAATGCATCGCTGAAACTCATCGGGCAATGGGTGCAAACGATCGTCAATGCACTTGAGCAAAGAGATCGCTATGTAGCGCGATTCGAAACCGATCAAAGCTTTGTCGCAATACGAGTTTCCCCCGAAACGCTTCGGAGCTCTGAATGGATCATCGATGGACAGCGAATTACGGTCCGGGAAGATGTGGACAAAAAAGGTTACGCAACCATACCCTTCCCAGAGGAGGTCACCAAGGAGTATCGCAACGTCCATGTCCTCGAAGTTTTCACGACGCAAGCAGCACCTAAAGGTTGGTATCGCAAAGTTCAGCCGATCGGTCCACGACTGGAGTCTGGTCCTTCGAGCGGTCCGTTCGTTTGGCAGATCATCGTTCCAAGAACAGAGCATTTGGTAGCAAGCACTGAAAACGCATTACCGATGTACCAATGGCGTTGGAGCGACTTGTTCTTGCGCCGTGTAGGCGAATTGAGCCAAGAACAAATGGAGGAGAAGCTCGGAGCCTCAACGCAACCGATTTTAGCCCAGCAAGTCAACCAATATGATCTGAATTGTGTTGCATCGACACGTTCGCTTGAAGCAACGTTTGTTCCGAGTGCATTAATTTGGTTACCAGTTTCGCTTACGGTTCTAGTTTTAGCGGTAGTCCTCAAGGGCAATCGATGGATTCGATGGCCATGGTTTTGGGCGGTTTTCTTCGCTTTCTTTTTTATCTTTTCACAAATCTTTTGGGATATTTCTCTATTGGTGCTCCAAGCTGCGATCGCCGCTGTCGGACTTGCAATGGTGTATTCGCTCGCAAGAT
>JBJTAQ010000566.1:0-8751 GCA_046090945.1 Pirellula sp. | reverse complement strand
TCCCATGCCAGGGCTGGTTTTTTCAATGTTAGCAAACTTGCGAATTGCCAAACTTTCCCTTCGTCATTTTGTGTCAGTCTGTTGTGCTGGCATCCTCCTTCTGCCTTGGACTCTAGGGCTTCAAAGCCATATCAAAACGAGCCATGCTACCGAGTTTCTGCAGGCTCCCGCAGAGCCTCCGAGCAACACATCGGATGATGATTCGGTTCGACAGGACCATGATGCGATCCGAATTCTCGTGCAACGTTGTGTTGGTTGTCATGGGCCTGAAGTCCAGGAGTCCGGTTTGCGTCTCGATTCGCTTGAAATGCTCACTCAAGGAGGTGATAGCGGTCCGGCGATTGATCCATCCGATAGTGTCCAATCTCTTTTAGTGAAACGCATCCAAGGTCAGGAGGGGCCTAGAATGCCACCGGAAGGAGAGAGACTTTCTGCGGACGAAGTGAAACAGATCATCGATTGGATCGATCGTGGATCTAATTGGCCCGAGGACGAGTCAGCCCAGAAGCTTGCGACCGCTCAGTCGAAACACTGGGCGTTTCAGCCTATTCGAAACCCAGAGATCCCAAGTGTTCGTCAAGCAGACTGGCCTCGCGATCAAATCGATACCTTTGTCCTTGAGAAACTCGAGCAGGCCGCCTTGTCGCCAGCCCCTGATGCGGATCGGAGAACTCTGATTAGGCGACTGAGTTTGGATCTGCTCGGGTTACCTCCCGACGATGCCCAGATTGCCCATTTTGTAGAAGATAGGAATCCGGATGCTTATGAAGCTCTCGTTGATCGTTATCTTGCATCTCCTCAATTCGGAGAGCGCTGGGCTCGTCATTGGCTTGATCGAACACAGTATGGGGAGACCAGCGGTTGCGTGATTGACTTGCACCGCCCATTCGCTTGGAGGTGGCGAGATTGGGTTGTGGATGCCATCAACAGGGACTTGCCCTTCGATCGTTTCACCATTGAGCAAATCGCCGGGGATCTCCTACCAGATTCCAACACACAAACTCGGGTTGCGACTGGAATCTTCCGAAATGCCCTGACCAACCATGAGGCTGGGATTGATTTGGATTTGGAGAGGGTAAAAACCACGGTTGATCGCACATCGATTCTAGGCTCTACCTGGCTTGGGCTGACCATAGGATGTGCGGAATGCCATTCGCATAAATACGATCCCATCAGCCAGCAGGATTATTATCGGATGTATGCGTTTATGGACCGTGTCAACGATGTTGAGATCGACGCACCGAGCATCTCTGAGTTCCATCAAGAGTCAGAGGTCCGTACGCGACTCGAAGCCTCTGTGATGGCTTACCTAAGCACTCGATCCAACGAGCAACTGGCTTGGGAATCCAAGGTGAAATCATCAAATCAAAACTGGTCAGTAGCGGATCAGGTCGATGCGCGAACGCTGAGGTCGTTGGGACATGCCACATTGCACCCCAAATCAGATGGTTCATTTACCGTCGACGGTCGCATCGGCAGGTCCGACGATCATCATTTCACCTTTGAATCGGGTTTGCCTTCGATTCGAGCCTTTCGAGTGGAATTGCTACCAGACCGAGATCGGTTTCATAAGGGTCCCGGTCGATGCTTGAATGGCGAATGCATTCTGACTGGAATCAGCTTGTATCGAATCTCCAAAAAAGGAGACGGAGAGTTGCAACCCGTTCCGATCGCTTCGGTATTTGCCGACTACAACAAAATCGGGTACCAAGCGGAAAAATGTCTGGTTGACACCGAATGTACCAAAGACGCTGGCTGGGCCGTGGATCATCAAGGGCTATCGCATGCGGCTGTTTTTAGCTTGTTGGAACCACTTGATTGCAAGGACCAAATGATCTCGATCCACTTGCATTTTTTGTCAGGGGAAGGTCGTACACCGGCTCGATTTCGTATTTCGGTAACCGAAGATCCCATAGCCGATCCCACCGTCCAAACCGTCCCCTCGGATATCCGAGCAATTTTGGATGAACCTGAGGTGGAAAGAGATCGCTGGCAAAAGGCGCAACTCAAGCGGTACTATCAGACGATTCACCAACCGGATCACCCTGAGCTTAAACGTTGGAATATGGAACTTGCAACTGCTGCGAAACTCTTGCAGCCCAGGGGTGCTGAGTGTATTGAAGAAGGATGGCAAACTCGCGAAACCCATGTCCATATCCGAGGTGATTTTCGTCGCCACGGTGTTCTTGTTGAGCCAGGAATTCCGAGTTGTTTTGAAAAGTCGATGTCCCACGTGGATCGCTGGACGCGACTCGAATTAGCGCATTGGATTGTCAGTCCAGATAATCCTTTGACATCCCGCGTGGCGGTGAATTGCATTTGGCAGGAGCTTTTCGGAGCCGGCTTGGTCCGTACGTCGGGGGATTTCGGGTTACAAGGGGACGAGCCGACTCACCCGGAACTCTTGGACTGGCTGGCTTACGAATGGATGCATTCTGGTTGGTCACGTAAATCACTAATTCGCCGCATCGTTTGTTCATCAACTTACCGACAAAGCTCGGTTTCTCCCGAATCAATGACGAGGGATCCGAACAACGTGTTGCTCGGTCGTCAAACGCGATTTCGCTTGGATGGAGAATCGGTTCGTGATGTCATTCTCGATACTGCAGGAGTGCTAGCGGGTGGGTTAGGTGGCCCAAGTTATCGCATATCGGGAGACGGCAATGAAACGTACTTGGACTGGGAGCCAGCGGTTTTGACACCTAAAGAGAGTGGGATGTATCGCAGGGGTATCTACATCGCTGTAACACGCACGATCCCGGATCCTATGCTCGCTACGTTCGACTCACCCGATGGAGCAACGGTTTGTCCGATTCGCCAACGCACGAATACGCCGATACAAGCTTTGACGTTGATGAACGATCCGATATTCGTTGACGCAGCTCGTGCGTTAGCTAGAAGATATTCCTCTGGCGGGGCGGAAACGGTCTCGCAGCGTCTGCGGGATCTGTGGTTACACTGTCTCGGTCGGGTGCCCTCTGAGATTGAGCTTCAAGTGTTACGCGAGCTATACGATCGAGTCGAATTGGAAAATCGGCAAAAAAACAGAGGTGCCATCGATAACGACCACATCTGGTTTGTCTTAACTAGAACGGTATTGAATTTGGATGAAATCGTAACCCGTCCATAGACAACTCAATCGATGAGTGTTGAGGAAAGTATTTATTGGGGTGTATTGTATGAACGGTCGTCGCAATTTTTTTGTGGATGCATTTCGCGGAGTCGGTGGATTGGCTTTGGCATCGATGCTCTACGAGGATGGCATCCTTGCGATGGACGGACAGGGTGCAGCAAACTCCCAAACGCCACATTTTTCGAGCAAGGCGCGTCACTGCATCTTTTTCTTCATGTGGGGCGGACCCAGTCACATTGATCTATGGGATCCGAAACCGGTTCTCAACCGATTTGATGGTCAAGTGATACCGGACGAGTATCTCAGCGGTTCGGAGTTTGCGTTTATTCAGAAAGAGACGGCCCGACTAAAGGGTTCTCAATTCGAGTTTGCCAAACGTGGGGCCTCAGGCATAGAGATTTCCGAACTGCAACCGCATCTTGCACGCTGCGTGGATGAACTAGCGATCATTCGCTCGATGCATACAGACTCGTTCAACCATAGGCCAGGCCAGATGCTGATGAACACAGGCTTTACTCGTTCGGGCCGTCCCCCGATCGGAGCTTGGCTGCAATACGGACTTGGAAGTCCGTCAAAAGAGCTGCCTGGTTTCGTTGTTTTGAGGACTGGTAGAGAAGTCGATGGCGGGGCATCAAACTGGTCGAGTGGTTTTCTACCCACCAAATATCAAGGTGTTCCATTCCGAAAGGATGGGCCTCCGATTTTAAATCTTGAGAATCCATCGGATCTGAATTCAGCCGAGCATCGTTCCAGCCTGGAAGCAATTTCAAAGCTTAATCAAATCAGAAGATTCCAAGTTGGAGATGAGGAGATTGCTGCCCGTATTGCAAGTTATGAGCTTGCGTTCCGAATGCAGTCGGCGGCACCGGATTTGTGCGACTTATCGGGCGAAACCGCCGCGACTTGTGAACGCTACGGTATTCATCGAGAGGATGAGGATCAAAGCAGTTTTTCCAGGAATTGTTTGCTTGCGAGGAGAATGGTTGAGCGCGGAGTTCGTTTCATCAACATCTATCTCGGAGATTGGGATGCGCACTTCCATCTTGTAGATAATCATCGGCGACTATGTGCGATCTCCGACCAACCGATCGCCGCATTACTCGAAGACCTCAAGGAGCGCGGACTGCTCGAATCTACTCTGGTGGTCTGGGCTGGCGAATTTGGTCGAACACCGGTTGGCGAGAACCGAAACGCGGACAAAGACACCAGCGGTCGTGATCACCATCCTCAGGCCTTTACAACTTGGTTTGCCGGCGGAGGAGTCAAGCCAGGGACCGTGCTTGGCTCTACCGATGATCTTGGTTGGAAGGTCACCTCGGATCCGGTTCACGTCAACGACTTCCATGCAACGCTTCTTCATCTTTTCGGGATGGATCACAAGCGATTGGTGTATCGCCACCAAGGCCGCGATTTCCGGTTGACCGACGTTGGCGGCAATGTGATCCAAAAACTACTTGGTTAGCGAAATGATTCGCTACCTTGCAATATCAAATGCGTAAATCAGATCCTGATCTCGAATGAAGAGCTTTTGATCGGCGACGACCGGATGGGCCCAAATCGCGCCGCGTTGACGGTCACCTTTCCACTCCTGTGGTAATTTCACCATCCCCTTCTGCTTCCAACCCTCTCTCGAAGGTTGCACTAGATAGCAGATGCCTTCGGAATCGTCATAGCAGTAAAGCATCCCGTCGGCAAATGCGATGGAGCCGGACCGCGACTTTCCTTCTTTATGACTCCAAAGGATCTCTCCGGTCTTTAGGTCTTGGGCGACCCAAGCTCCTCGCAGCGAGTTGCTGAAACCATAGATCGTCCCTTCATGAAGTACGTATCCGCCATGATGGTTCTCCATGCTTTCTTTGTCTAGATGATACACTTGCTCCATGCTGACCTTTCCACCGTTGGCCGAAAGATTCAGTAACGCATTGCCGGCTTTGTAAGCCGAAGAGTGGTAGATCTGGTTTCCGACGATGATCGGTGTCGGAATGACAGCCGTTCGATTACCCGTGGTCGGATTGGTGAACTGATGCTCACCGGACTCGGCATGGAACGCTACCAAACCCGACTTGGCCGCCGTCACATAGATCGGAACTCCGCCGATGTTCGATTTCATGATCGATACATATTGCGAGCCGTCTTCGAAACCCTTCGACTCGTAAACTTTCTCGCCGGTTTTCTTGTTGAGCCCAACGATGAAGGATTTACCACCTGGAGTGCATAGGAGTCTTTCTCCATCGATAAGTACCGACTCGCTACACCCCCACTGTGGCACTCCACCGCCAAAATCGTTTTTCAGGTTTTTGCTCCAGACCTTGGATCCATCGCTGGTCTTCAAACAGGCTAATTCCCCGAGGTCACTGAGAAAATAAGCATGGTCGCCATCGATCGTCGGGGTACTTCTAGGCCCTCCACCCCAACCGGTGAGGTAATCATCGGATTTGGTTCCGCGATCGAATCGCTGGACCCAAATCTCCTTGCCTGTCTTAACATCCAAACAGATCGCAACACAGTCGTCTTGCCGCTGTCCAATCGTATAGAGCCGGCCGTTGCTGATGGCGCTCGATGAGTATCCAAGCCCGGCACCCTCAAACGTCCAGGCCAGTTTGGGTCCACCATCAGGCCAGGATTGGAGCAAATTTTGCTTGCCGGCCACTCCATCTCGGGCTGGACCTCGCCACTGGGCCCAATCACCGTCGTCGGCAATGGAGACATTTGAGCCCGCGGTGCAACCTAGTACTCCCGCCAAAAGACCTTTTCTGAGCCAATCGAATGATCGAGCTTTGGCGTCAAAAAAACGTTCAGATTGCATCGTAAGGATCCTTTTTATTGATCGAGGAAAAATCGCATGGAAGCGAATGAACAAAAACTTTGCGGGGAAACCAGGGGCATAGTATATACAAAACCAAACGATTTTGAACCGTGTCAACTGGGTCGTTCATCGCTGGTAGATGGGTAGATAGTGATATTTAACCGACAAACTCAGGACGGCCATGGAGGTACAGTAGACGGAGCCCGCATTTTGCTCCTCCCCAGAGGAGGACTCCCAGGCACCGTTCTCTTTTTGTTTGGAGAGTAGCAAATCAGTCACGATGCCAGCCGCTCTCTCGGCGTGCGATCCGCCGCGCTGATGCATACCCTGAGCAAAATAGTAAAGCCCATAAAGAATAAACCGTTCATTCCACTTGGGTGGATGATCCAAGAGCCAGTCGGCGGAACCGACGACCAACGGAGAATCGTATTGACCACAGACTTGCATCGCCAACAAACCTGCGGAAGTCATCGTAAAAGATGGAGCTCCTCCGTTGGGCTCGTACGAAAAACCCGCTTTCCCGTCCTTGGGCTTGCCCTGAGAGTCGATCGGGGAAGTAAAAGACCTTTTCAGATATCCGATCGCATCATCGATTGTTGCGGCTGCAACATCAAGTCCATCGTTTTTGG
Organism: Pirellula sp.; assembly: GCA_046090945.1. Classification (GTDB taxonomy): domain Bacteria; phylum Planctomycetota; class Planctomycetia; order Pirellulales; family Pirellulaceae; genus JBKCUI01. Next base: position 2,183 of record JBJTAQ010000566.1, on the reverse strand, counting down.
CGCTGCGAAGTGCCATGAGTTGCCAAATCGAGACCGAAAGATCACTATCTCCAGCATCGGGCGTGTAACGCCATCCCCCTCGGGCATTCCCACCCTTCTTGATCCGTTGACTTCGGACGATCAAATCGATCGCCTTTTGACAAGCTTCATGAAGCTGCTTGTCCATTTCTGGATCAACGCCCATTCCGAGCATTTCCGTTAACATCAAGGTGACGATTCCATGTCCATACATCCGAGAACCGTCGGCGGCGCCAAAATATCCAGACTTGTCCTGGCGGCCTTCACCAAGCAGGAATCTTAGGGCTCTGGTCATCGCGATTCCTTCGGGAGTCGCGTCCGAGGGTTGGTGACCGACCGAAGCCATGGCCATGATGGCCAGTGCTGTCATCGCGTTCTCGTGCCCGCGATCGGTGATCGCGCCATTTGGCTTTTGCTGCGACACGAGGTAACCGATCGCTTTGTTGACTCCCGCATCGATCTGATCTTTGCGAAAACTGTCTTGCGCCATGCATATGGGCGATTGCATAAAATGGATCGCGGCGAGCAAGACGGCAGGGAGTATCCCTTTACAAGGAACGCGATTAGCTCTAGATATCATCGGCCTTCTCGTTGACTTTTTCGAGAATATCCAAAAGTACACGATCGACCTCGATCCCTTCGGCTTGGGCTTCAAAATTCAGAAGTACCCTATGTCTGAGTGCTGGTAAGTAGACCCGCCGAACATCCTCGAAACTTACGTTATACCGTCCATCCAAAAGGGCTCGAACTTTGGATGCCAAGGCGATTGTTTGCGCTCCCCGAGGACTCGCCCCCCAACGGATGTATTGGTTGGTGATCTCGGGAGCCAGAGTACCATTTGGATGGGTCGCCAAAATCAACCTTGCAACATAGTCCTGCACATGCTTGGCCAAGACGACTTGGCGCACCAACCCTTGCCACTTGACGATTTCGATCCCATCCATAACCTTCTCGGGGCGAATGTTAACACTGCGGGTGGTGCGATCGATGATCGTGTTGAGTTCTTCTCGATTGGAATATCCGACCACTAACTTGAACAGAAATCGGTCGAGTTGGGCTTCCGGCAACGGATAGGTACCTTCCTGTTCGATCGGATTCTGTGTAGCAAGCACGAAGAAGGGCTTCTTGAGTTCGTAGCGGGTTCCAGCGACCGTGACGGTTCCTTCCTGCATGGTCTCAAGTAGTGCAGACTGTGTTTTCGGGGTTGCTCGGTTGATTTCGTCGGCTAGGCAAATCTGAGTAAAGATCGGCCCTTTCTGGAATTCGAATCGACGTCTTCCGTCTTCCTCAACAATCATGTTGGTGCCAAGGATATCCGATGGCATCAAATCCGGTGTGAACTGGATACGATTAAAATCCAGCGATAGGGTCTCGGAGAGCGTCCGAATCAGCATGGTTTTACCCAACCCCGGGACACCTTCGAGCAGGCAGTGTCCACCGACAAACATCGCAGTTAACACGCCGTTGACGATTTCATCGTGCCCGACGATGACTTGACCTATCTGCTCTCGGACTGCGGAAAAGCGATCGCGGAACAACTGAGCTTGTTCTTGCATCGATTCAGCAACATTGCTCATTGCTTGGGCTTTCTATAAATAAGTATTACCGGACTAGTTATTGTTCTTTTTGGCTTTGCGTTTGGCTTCGAGCAATCGAGCGGTGTAATTTTCCGACTCATCGCTTTGCTCGGACTTGGATGGACCATGACCTATAGGTTGGGTGCTCGTTTTGCTTGTGTCTGCACCAAACGTTTGGGAGCTTGAGCCCCGAGCGGTTGCTTCTGCAGCGGTCGGTTCGGGTAGCTCCATGCTGGTGGCAGCTTTTTGTTTTTCAAGGTCGCTTGAAACCTGCGACTTACTCGTACGAAGTCTTTCAATGCTCTTCTGTCTAGCTTGATCTGCTTCGCTAGTCTTTCTTCGACTTATGATGGCAGCAAGTTTTCGTATCGGCCAGCCGAAATCGACCGCAACTCGTCGCACAAACACATCGGCAAAGAATAGACTTGCTCCGAGCAGTAGTGCCAATGGCCAAATATCCTTAAGTGATCGAGCTGGTGGAAGCCCAGGCCTGTAGGTGTCAAACCCTAGCAGATCCTCCATCTTTTGATCGCTGAGTTCGGGTAGAACTTTTCCTGAATCTCCACCCTGCGGCTTGCTCTCGGCAAG
>JBJTAQ010000565.1:0-2177 GCA_046090945.1 Pirellula sp. | reverse complement strand
GCACCACACTTGAGCGTGTCGGCCCGTTGCTGGAAGTATTTCGGGGATTCAAAGATAGGGGTTCCGTCCGAGGTATGCTCCCCGCGATTGCGTACCCATGCAACTCGGCCGTCCTCGTCACCAACGATCAAATCAGGATGGCCGTCGCGATCCCAATCGAACGCCACCGGTACGATCATCTGCAGTTCCATCTTCAGCGGTTTGCCACTTGTCCCGACGACTTCAGTCGCATCGCGATAGATAGGCTCCTGCTTGGTCCCAATATTCTGGAAATAAGTAAAACCATCGAGGAATTCCCCGCATAGTAAATCGAGATCTCCGTCGTTGTCCCAATCCAAGAGGTTCGGTGAGGGGCAGCCAAAGGTCTCGAGTGGTGTGCCGGCCTGATTTTTCAAAACTTCTGGTTCCGCGAATTTTCCGTCGGGCAAACCGCGCAAAAAGTACACAAAGCCTCGCAGTGGTCCGGTCTGCCAACGCCCTTGCACGTCCCAAGCGTCATCCCAGCCGTAGAAACTCCAATCCTCGATGCCGACGATTAAATCGAGCGTGCCATCGTGATCGTAATCGACGTATCGCCATTGATTGTGCCGGACCTTGGGGCCCTTGGTCTGCGTTCCCTGAGGTTTGTAAAAGTTCGCAGGGACACTCAAGGGTTTCGATGCCGTTGTGCCTGTCTTGGTAAAGTCCAAGTACTCTTTACCAGGGCTCAAGACACGCATGCCATGGTCGGTGTAGCTCGGCATGACGTAATGGACGGTGCCGCTGATTTTAACGGCCGGTTCGAACACCGGCATCGGATCGTCCTTTGTGTCGGCATGACGATTCTCAAAGTACCACACTCCGTTGGACGGCTTATCTGGACAGGAAACAATCAGGTCGAAATCACCATCGCTATCGGCATCGCATGGGATAGGCCACGCCCACAGGCCGACCCCCAAATCGACGATCAATCCTGGATGGTTGTAAGATAACGGAACCAGCACCTGTTGCGGAGTTTCCGAAGCCTGCCGCTCGGGCAACGACGCATCTTGGGCCATCAAAGGGAAGGTCACCAGACCTGCCAGGAGCGCAACCAAGCGAAAGGGAACGAGAGATCGAATCATCCGAGGAACAGCGGTTTCATGTGGCGAGTGTAAAGGTTCTCAAAGACATTGCGTCCGATGATCTCACGATGGGACTTGAGCAAGTCGGTGTAACGAGTCCCTTTTTTTGCGGCTAGTTTGAACGACACGTGCATCAGTTGTCGGACACTCGAATTGTACTCCGGATGGGAGGGAATATGTCGTAGCGTGTTTGCCCAGCGTCGGCCATCCCACTGTCCAACCGCCTTTAAACTTGGTAGATCTCCCCTACGAATATCGATCACGCTGGCATAAGGTTCCGTCAGTGCACCGATCTGCTCGAGAGCCAGCGCGTAGATTTCCAGGACGAGTCCCGTTCCTTCCTCGCCCGATTCCGCAAGCCCGATGAGTTCCTCGAGCCAAGTCGTGCCGGCGGTTTTGATGTGCAGTCCAGCCCCGCTGCTGTGGATCGCTTGGCGTATGATCGGATAGATCGAGTATTTATCGCTACCGCTGTGGACGCTGAGCTTAAGGTTTTCAGGTAGCCCATACCGTTTGGCGGCGTGAGCTAGGACGCACAGGTCCTCTTGGAACTCCTTAGCGAATTGATCGAGGTCGCCAACATAATCAACACCCTTGTTGAAACGACCGGTGAATTTCGGGGCGATGGTCTGCAAGGCGACTTGTTCATCGGCCAACGCCGCGAGAATGACCAAGAGCTCTTGCGGAGTCTGTGGTGAATCGGTCTCATCCATCGAAACTTCCGCAATGAAGTTGCCTTCGCCGAGCTTGCTTGCGATATAGCGATAGATGCGACCGGCCTGCTGGGTCGCAGCCAAATACTTGGTCGCTATCTCCTCGAGCGAATCTCCCGAGAGAAAGATCGGTTCAGGAATTCCATGAATTTTAAGATTCCCAAAGAGCTCTGGGTGATTCTTGAGGAAATGATGAATCGACTCACGCGAGGCAGCCTGGCCGATCGAATCCGCAACATCGATGGTGAAAAAATCAGAGCTGTCTAGGAAACGGTCGACGGTTTCAAGTCGAATGTGGTCGGCATCGATGTGCCAAGGCCGACTCCAGCCGGATTGCTCAACTGCTTGCTGTGCCGCCTCT
>JBJTAQ010000564.1:0-2163 GCA_046090945.1 Pirellula sp. | reverse complement strand
GCGAAATGAGGAAAAGCAAAACCGACCGCAGGCAGGATTTCGACGATCAATACGACTTTGACGAAGCCTTCCATCCTCGCTTTGAACGCATCGGAAATCAGGATGGATAAACGGTTCTTGCTGGCTTCATTGCTGCTCGCTTGCTGGAGCGGATACATGCTTTGGGTGGTTTCAAGGATCTGGCTCGAATCTCGCTAGCTATGAAATACGTGATCATTATTCCCGACGGTTGTGCGGACTATCCTATCGAGGCTCTTGGGGGCAAGACACCTTTGCAAGCCGCCCAGACGCCGAACATGGACGCGGTGGCCAAGGCTGGGATTGTCGGTCAATCCGATAACGTACCTTGCCATCTTCCGGCAGGGAGCGAGGTAGCCAACATGACCCTGTTTGGTTACGACCCAAACCGTTACTTCACCGGCAGAGCACCTATTGAGGCCGCAGCTCAGGGTATCGTCTTAGGCCCAGAGGACTGGGCAATACGATGCAATACCGTTACGATCCTCGACCAAATCATGGTCGACTTTACCGCCGATCATACCAGCAACCAAGAGGCCCGCGAGGTGCTTGCAAGTGTCCAAGCGGCGGTCAACGATACCCGATTGGAGTTCACGCCTGGAGTCAGCTACCGCAATCTTTTAATCTATCGAGGACGCGCCCAAGACGCCTCGCCGTTCTCGAGCGAAACGCGCACACGTGCCCCTCACGACTTGACCGACGGCTCGGTCATCGATGACTTTCCTCGTGGACCTGGTTGCGATCTACTCTCGGAGTGGATGCAAACCAGCGCTGAAGTTCTTCGCAGCCATCCGGTCAATGCGCTACGAGTCAAGAACGGGCGCCAGCCGATCACGCACCTATGGCTCTGGGGGATCGGCAAAACTCCTTCGCTGGAGAATTTCTCAAAACGTTTCGGCGTTCGCGGAGCGATGATCACCGCCGTCGACCTGCTGCGTGGACTTGCCGCTCTTGTCGGCTGGGACCGAATCGAAGCTCCCGGCGCAACCGGCTACCTCGATACCGATTACGGCTCGAAAGGACGAACTGCCATCGAGGCACTCAAGACCCACGATCTGGTCTGCGTTCACATCGAGGCTCCTGATGAAGCCAGCCACGAGGGCCGAGTCGAGGAGAAAATCAAAGCACTCGAATCGATCGACCGGGAAATTGTAGGCCCATTACTTCAAGAATTGCAAAAACACGGTGACTATCGAATTCTCATCACGCCCGATCATCCGACACCTGTGAGCACCAAAAAACACTCGCACGGCTGGGTCCCTTTTACGATCGCTGGCAAGGGTATCCCCTCGGACCGAGCGGCAAGCTATGACGAACTAGCCGCAGCCCGGAGCGGTCTGCAAATCCCTAACGGCTGGGAACTGATGCCACGCTTCATCCAAGGGACTTGGTAGCTCGCCCCCAATGACGGCGATTCTGTGGCGGCGATTCGTACAAGGCGTTATTCGCGCAGATCTCGACCGGTCAAATGCAAAAATACGTGATGAAGGTTTGGCGTTTGGAGTTCGAGATTTTTTATGCGTACTCCGGATTGAGCCAATCCTTCCATCCAGCCGGGTAACTCATCGGCGAGGTTTTCGCAAGTTCCAACGATGCGACCTGTCGGAGTCTGGAGAGTAAGCCCTGCAGGCAGTTCGCCAACCGCACCTTCGACCTCCAACGAAACCCGTTTGTGTTTGCCGACCGTCCGTTCCAGCAGTTCGTCGATTTTTCCGTCCGCGATGACCTGACCATGATCGATGATCACAATCCGATCGCTTCGCTGCTCGGCCTCGTCCAAGTGATGAGTCGTCAGGACGATCGTCGTTCCGACATGATTCAGCTCATCGAGCATATCGAAGATCCGCTGGCGGCTTTGCGGGTCCACACCGACGGTCGGCTCATCGAGCAGCAGTAAGCCCGGTGAGTGCATCACGCCACAAGCGATATTCACTCGTCGCTTCATCCCACCTGAAAACTTGGCCGTCATGTCATCGGCTCGGTCCTGCAGGCCGATCCAATTCAAGGCCCAATCGACTCGATCATGCAGTTTGCGACCTCGGAGTCCATGAAGTCGGGCAAAGCATTCCAAGTTTTCCTTGGCCGAGAGATCCGGATAGATGGCTAATTCCTGAGGAACAACGCCGAGTTGAGCGGTTGCATGAG
>JBJTAQ010000563.1:0-5631 GCA_046090945.1 Pirellula sp. | reverse complement strand
CTCGCGCCGACTGCTTGCTCAAATACCCCATCGCCCCGGCCTGCAATGCCCGCTCCGCGTAAACCGATTCGTCGTACATGGAATTGACGAGCATTTTGAGTTTCGGATCCGACTCGTGAATTCGGCGAACGAGTTCGATTCCATGACCGGATTTGAGCGCAATGTCGACGATGAGCAAGTCGGGTGCAAGCTGCTGGACCAAACGTATCGCTTCATTGACCTCCTCGGCCTCTCCGCAGACTTCCAGGTCCGGCTCGCTGCGGATCTGGGCTAAGAGTCCATCGCGCATGACAGGGTGGTCTTCGACCAGCAGAATTCTCGCTGCCGTTTTAAGCATGTTGCTGATCCCCAAGGGTGCAGCAGACCAGAGTCCCTCCAGAGGGTACCGTGGTGATCTCCAGTTTAGCTCCAATGAGTTTTGCGCGATATTGCATATTATCCAGACCAATACCGTTGTTTGGCTGTGGATCATGAAACCCCCTTCCATTGTCAGCCACCTTGAGGATCGTCTTGTCGCCATTTCCGTCCAGTGCGATCAAGATATGGCTAGCGCCGGAATGCTTGAGCGCATTGCAAACAGCTTCCTGGGCGATACGGTAGATTTGCAAGGCGATTTCGGATCTAGGCAAGACTACCTTCGGATCGCATCGAAAAGAGCAAGCGATCCCTTGAACGTCGTTGGTTCGAGCTGCCAAGTCACCCAGGGCCTGGGGAAGATTATCATGAAAACCGTTGGTCGGTATGAGCCCTCTGGAGATCGATTGCAGATCCTCGTGGGCACGCGTGAAACCTTCGACGAGTTTCCGAGCAAGCTCTTCACAGGAGGAAATCGAATCGCGATCGATCCATTGCCTCTCGCTCTGGAGCTTCTTGAGGAGAGCTTGAGAAATCATTCCTAAACCAACGAGCTCTTGTTCGACACCATCGTGCAAGTCCTGCCCAATCTTTCGCTGGACATCTTCGACAACTCGAATCCAGCCGCTGTGATCGCCGTTCAAATCGCCTTGTTCGCCTACGCCTTGGCTAATTAATTCATCGGTGCTTGTCATCGTAACGCCTCTGGTGGGGATGAAATGATTCAATGCATGGAATGATCGCGTGGAAAGACAGGCGCATTTTAGTTCGCGCTGTGCGCATGACGAAATCTTCTGCTCGATTTGTAATGATTCGCAATACTGAAATGTATACGACTAATCATTTCCACCACGCTTGATTCAGTTCATCCGCGATACAAGCACAGGCGTATGGGAGCCACAATCACGCGGTCGACATCCAAGGTTGCAAGTCGTGCATCGATGCCTTGGATTCGGTTTCCCGTTTTCTCGATTCCTTAAGGGAGTGTTAGCCATGCGACTTCTAATCGCCGATTCCGATCCTACGATGACGGAACTGTATGAGTCCTATTTCTCGGATAAAGGTTACGATGTTACTGCCGTCGGTAACGGTATCCAGTGCATCGATGCGATCCGGGAGCAAATGCCCGATGTACTTGTTCTGGAGCACAAGCTACCCTGGGGGGGCGATGACGGCATCCTCGAATGCTTGCGACAAGACTATCCCTTTACAAGCCCCGAGGTTGTCTTGCTCGATTCTCATGGCGCTAGCGGTCAACAACAGCGGAATCCCCACTCGGACGTCAGAGCCCATCTTCACAAACCGTTTCTGATGCGGGATTTGCACAAGCTTGTTCAGAGCGTCGGTCAGCCCCAAGTGGCGGCGCATCGATAAACAAAAGCAGCTTTGTGGCGTTGGACTCCTGGTTGACTATTGGGTGTAGGAACTTTGCAATGGATGTATTTGAACTCTCCGATCTGACTCGCTTAATTCAATCGAATCACGGCCCTTGCGTGACGATTATGATGCCGACGCATTTGAGTGGCCCAGACCAGGAACAAGACGCATTGCGGTTAAAGAATCTTGCAGACCAAGCCCAGGAGTCGCTGTCCAAGGGTTGGTTGCGGCCATGCCAAGCTCGCGAGTGGCTCGAGCCGGTGCGTCAGAGTATGGAGGATGTTGATTTCTGGGAAAAGAGAAACCTGGGACTAGCTCTGTTCCTTAAATCCGATTCCTTCGAGCGTTTCCGACTTCCGATCCCATTGGAAGAGCTCGTTTTAGTGAATCAACGCTTTTACCTTAAGCCCTTGATTCGACTCGTAACCGGCAATCATCGATTCCTACTTTTGTGTGTCAGCCAGAATCATGTTGCGTTATTCGAAGCCTCTGAGTTTCAGATCCAAAGAGTCCATGTCGCAGGATTACCGCAGCGGATTGAGCAAACACTCAACATCGACGAGGTGGATCGCGGCCAGCAGAGACATATGTCCAATCGCTGGTCGAAAGGCAAACAGCCCTCGGTTTTTCACGGGCATGGTGGGGTCAAGGATACCCACAAAACGGAATTGACCCTTTTCTTTAATCAAATCGATGAAGTCCTCGCGCCGACACTTAGACATCACACCTGGCCGATGGTTCTTGCGGGTGTCGATTACCTCCTGCCGATCCTGCGCAAATCGCTTCGGTACCCCAACGTCGTTGACGTCGAAATCCATGGGAACTGGGACTACTCGATGAACTCGCAACTGCTCGAAAGAGCTTGGCCAATCGTCCAGCCTTGGTTGCTCAAAGACCAGAACAATGCACGCGAGAAATTCCATGATCTATCCAATACGGATCTGGCGACATCAGACCCTCAAACCGCGATCAAGGCCGCATTCGATGGCCGCGTAGATACTCTTTTCGTCAATCAAGAGGAACATCTATGGGGAAGGTGCGATCCCTACGGACAAGTCTCTGCGACTCATTTTCAGATCCAATCCGGCGACGACGATCTGTTAGATACCGCTGCAGCCCAAACCATTCTCCATGGAGGAAAGGTCTATGCGATGAACAAGGATGCCATGCCCTCGAGCGCTTCGATCGCTGCTGTGCTGCGATTCTGATTCTGATTCTGATTTTGATGTAGTCCCTTCCACCTAGGACCATAGGGACTTCTCCCCTGCAGCGATCGATCCAGACCCTCGATTCATGCACGAAGATCGGCAAGTGACTATTCCACCGGTGTTGTTTTTTCAACGAAGGACCGGGAGGAATAAAAATGAAATGCCTTTTGAGGTTTGTTTACGCCGTCGGAATCGCGATTCTCGCTTCGCAATATCTTGCTGCGGGCGCCATGCAATTCGGCTCACCAGGGAATCACTTTTCGATCGACTTTGAATTAATAGAAAGCCCCAACAACTCACCCGACAACACAGGCTCTCCGAACCCAGCCGGATCTGTGAGCTACAAGTACCAGATGGGTACGTTTGAGGTGAGCCGATTCCTAATCATCAAATACAATGTGATGTATGGGCACGCCAATGACCTGGAAATCACCATGGAAAACATGGGAACGCTCGGCGGAAATGGCGCAAATCAACCCGCTACAGGTATCTCTTGGAACGAAGCAGCACGGTTTGCTAATTGGCTCAATGAGATCACTGGCAATGCGGCCGCATATAAGTTCAATGGGAATCGAATGAGCGATGATATCGCACTGTGGACTCCCTCGGACACTTTGGATTACAACCCACTGAACCCGTACCGAAGCAAGCGAACTCTCTTTGCACTGCCGACAGCTAACGAATGGTACAAGGCAGCTTATTTCAATCCGACAGTAACCGGCGGCGGGTACTGGGACTACCCCCAAGGTAGCAATACCGCTCCGACTCCAGTCAGTAGTTCGGTCGCCCCTGGTACTGCCGTCTACGATCAACCGCTCCGAGGTGGTCCTAGCAAGGTCGATGAGGCCGGCGGGCTCAGTTCGAACGGCATGATGGGGATGGGAGGAAATGTTTGGGAATGGCAGGAAACAGCCTTCGACTCGATCAATGATGACCCTATCAAGAACCGCGCCTATCGAGGAGGTAGTTGGATCGACCCTCTGTCGAGCCTGTCGAAACAAACGCTTCTTGGGGCTGCTCCGAACTTTGAAGCCAACAATCTTGGCTTCAGGATCATGAATCTCGATCCTCCCAATGGAACCGTACCAGAACCGAGTTCGTTCGCTTACGTCTCGTCGATCATGGTCTTCTTGATCATCAGGAAATCCATGCGTCGCTCCCCTAGCAAGATGGGTAACCATCAAGCCGCGGCGTCCTGATTTCCACCAAGCCAGGAGCGGTCAATTCCTCGATTCTTTCCAGAAGACCTGGTTTTCATAATCCCATAGTCCTTACGGCATAGGTCAGTGTCGTTTGGTTGTTTCGAAACGGTTCGTGTTTATCGATTTTGTGAAGGAGATAATGATGGCTGGATTACTTAGCACAACAAAACGGGCGTTGCCGGCACCTTGGTTTCGTCGCGGCCCTCTGTCGATGTTCCGAGACATGGAAGATCTCATGGAGCGGTTTTGGGAAGAGGATGGAGAAGGTTGGAATGCCCGAATGCTCGCACCTCCGCTGGATATGAGCGAAACCGAAAAATCGATCAGCTTGCGACTGGATCTTCCCGGCGTTTCCCCCAAGGAGATTGACGTCCAGGTCAGCGGAAATCAACTGACGATCAGTGGCGAGCGCAAAGAAGATCGAGAAGAGAAGGGGGAAACGTATCATCGGGTCGAACGTCGCTCCGGCCGGTTCTCCCGATCGATTCTTCTACCGTGCGATGTCCAAGACGACAAAGTTGACGCAAAGTACCAGGACGGCGTCTTGAAAATCACCCTCCCGAAAACCGCAGAAGCTACGACGCGGCATATCGAAATCAAAACCTAGACACATTACTTCCACCCCTCGGTGGTCTTGCATTTCGCATGACATGCTCGAGACATGCAAATAATCCCGACCATCTCAAAACGATTGCAAGACCACCCTCTTTTAATTCACTCCATTTGATGAAAGTTGGTTCAAACATTATGAAAACAAAATTACTGTTGGCACTCGTAGCCACTTGGTTGGCTACGCTACAGGCAACCCAAGCGGTTGGAGCTGTGACGAGCGTTTTCGGGGCGGGGCCCAATCAATTCTCCATGGTTTTTGAACGCGTCGGAGACGCGGGTAATGCGGCCGATACCACGGGTGTTCCAAGGCCAGCCGGTTCCGTAGGCTACAACTTCTACATGGGGAAATACGAAGTTAGCCGCGACATGATCTCCAAGTTTAACGCCTCGCAACTGCTGCAAATCACCATGCAGGATATGAGCCCCTATGGTGGTAACTCTCCCAACAAACCCGCTACCGGAGTGACTTGGAATGAGGCGGCTCGGTTCGTCAACTGGCTCAGCACTAGCACAGGCGGCTTCGCCGCTTATAAGTATCCCAACGGCGATGTGAATGAAAACATCCAGCTTTGGACACCCGCCGATGTGGCTGACTACGATCCTGCGAACCCATTCCGCAGCAAGCGCGCCAAGTATTTTCTCCCAAGCTTCAACGAATGGTACAAGGCGGCCTACTACGACCCCGCAATCGGTGGCTATTGGGACTATCCGACCATGAGCAATTCGGAACCACTTGCTGTAACCAATGGAACCTTGCCCAACTCTGCTGTTTATTCGACAGTCAGTCTTCCTCAAATCGGACCTGCAGATATCACCGATGCCGGCGGACTGAGCGCCTACAAGATCATGGCTATGGGAGGTAACGCATACGAGTGGCA
>JBJTAQ010000562.1:0-6839 GCA_046090945.1 Pirellula sp. | reverse complement strand
ATGGGTGATCATCCCAAGCAAGGCGATTGAAAAGCCCCAGGAAGCGACGAGCCGGTCGGCAATCTTGCTGGTCGATGGATGCGGTTGGAGGAAGGAATGGGGCGATGAAGCGCCCCAGCAAATCCAGCCCCGCGCTGAATTCCAGGTTCTCAAAGGGATAGCCGAAGCCACCGGATCTCCGGCCGTAATCGTTTCCCAAGTCCCGTTTCAACCGATGTTTGGCGATCTGAATGAAGATGCTCTGATCGCCGAGACCTTCAAACGCTTCATCCAAGGCGAAGGGGATGACTGGCCCCTTTTGATGCCCATGGTTCGCTCGGCTGTCCGAGCGATGGATACCGTGCAAAAGTTCGCCAAAGAAGAATACCAGCTCGACGTCGAGAAATTCACGATCACCGGTGCCAGCAAGCGTGGTTGGACCACTTGGCTCACCTCCGCAGTCGATCCTCGGATCCATGCGCTTGCACCCATGGTCATCGATATGCTCAATATGCCGGTTCAAATGGAGCACCAGATGACCACTTGGGGGGCCTACTCCGAAGAGATCGGCGATTACACAGCGCTGAGCCTGCAGAAATTCATGAAGACCAAACAAGGCGAATCGCTGATCCAAATCGTTGACCCCTATCGCTATCGAGACCGGATCGAGCAGCCAAAATTGCTCATCTTCGGTACCAACGATCGTTACTGGCCCCTGGACGCATGCAACAACTACTGGCGTGATCTCAGAGGCGACAAGTACTTGCTCTACACCCCCAACCAAGGCCATTCGATCAATGACATCGCTCGAGTAGCCGGGTCGATTTGCGCCCTTCACAAGAGCCGTTGCGGGCAAATGGTCCTGCCCAAACTCGATTGGAAGACCGATCTGAAAGATGGTCGCATCCACCTGAGCATGCAGTGCGATACCGATCCGCAAGAAGCCTCCATCTGGATTGCCAAGTCTGACACGCGGGATTTCAGAAACGCCAGTTGGACCAGTTTGCCTGCCAAGCAGATCGAAAATCGAAAGCATGCCGCCGAAATCGAGATGGCTGACGACCAATATGTCGCAGCCTTTGGCGAGTGGGTGTTCGACGCCGGGACCCTTCCAGCCTTCTTTTCGACCAATGTAATCATTGCCAAGCCGACCAAAGCTCCTTAATTTCAGCACTTCGCCCGAGCTCAACCGGTTTTTGGTCGACTTTTTACCCAGCCAGTCCGTTCCTGGAGGTTGAACTGTCGGATTCCAAGGCTCTGACTTATAATTCGGCGTATAATTTGTGTACGTCAGCCCCCGGGTTTTCCCTTAAAGGTTAACCCCTGCGGGGTGAACGGCCCAGACCGTTTTGCGGTTCCACAACAGGCCTTCCAGGCCCGCTTGAGCCCCCAACCCTCCCCTCCCTGCTTCGCGTGAACCGGATCCAACTGCGTGGACCATTCAATTTTCAAACCCATCCAACTCGCCGCACTTGCGGTGGTCCTGATCTGCTCGCAGATCGCATGCGAGGCTCCCTCCGAGGTGAGAATCTATGAGGCACCCAAGTCCGAGTCGACCTTCGTCTCCGGTCCGTTGGCAGGCATGGATAACAAACCGAGCAGCGCTCGCCAAAGTGGCCCAAGCAATCCCTCCGCAAGTGTTCCTGCCGCCAGTGCACCTGCCCCGACAGGTCCCCGCCGCATCCTTGGCGCGATCATTCCAAGCGACCAAGGATGTTACTTCCTCAAGGCAACCGATAGCCCCGATCGATTGGAAACGCTCCTTGGAGATCTCCGAACAATCGTGGAGAATTTCGCCATCGATCCACAAACAGGCAGGCCCTCGAACAAGCTTCCCGAAGGCTGGGTCATGAATCCTCGCGAGGATATAGCGATTGCCGAGTTGATATCTCCCGAAGCTACCGGAAGGGTGAAATTCACAGTCACGGCTCTGGCAATGCCCGATTCCGACCAATGGCAAGAATACTTGCGCAGCAACGTCAACCGCTGGCGAGGTCAGTTAAAACTGCAGGAACTTTCCAGCGAAGCGATGCTCGACACGTTGGTGCAAGTCCCACGCGCTACGAGTCCCTTGCCGGCTTATATTTTTGATGCGGTGGGAACCGGTAGTGGCGGTATGGCTCCGCAGCCTATGCAACCCAAAGCGGATGCTTCGGCCTCGAAACGGCCGAGTATCGAGTACGATTTGCCGCCTGGATGGACGGTGGGCCAAGGTTCCCAGTTTCGACTCGCCACACTGAACATAGACTCCAAAGAAGGACGCGGCGAGGTCACCGTTAGCATGGCGACGGACAATCCTCAAGCCAACACAGCGATGTGGCTTCAGCAAGTCGCCAAAGAGTCCGATCCTGCCAAGCTAGAGCCTTTGGTTCAAAAGACCATTCAGGACGCGCAGAGGATCTCTTTGGGGGGCAAGGAGGCGACGCTTTATGAGATGCGAGCTTCGGATCAACCTAAAGCGCCGATGTTGCTCGTGGTTTCAATGCCAACCGATACACCTGAGCTTCACCTGTTCATCAAAATGATCGGTGACAATCAACTTGCATCGGCTCAAAAAGACAATCTGATTCAATTCGTTCAATCCCTAAAGATCAAATAAGCTTCTATGGCTACTGCACCTGTACAAGAAGGGTTGTTCCCTCGTTCCGCAGAGAATGCCAACCCGATCGAAAACGTGATTTGGACCGCGCTCAAGTATGCCGGCTCACTAAAGATCACTTGCACAATGTTCTTTCTCGGAGTTGTCATTCTATTCGTCGGGACATTGGCACAAGACGAAGATACTCTGGTCGATGTCAAGAAAGACTATTTCAACAGTTGGGTAGCTTACGTCCCCTTCGATGTATTCAAGCCTCAGACGATATGGCCGCATGCGGAAGAGCAGCGATGGAAGGGTGGATTTGTGATGCCAGGTGGGGCTTTAATCGGCTTGGTTTTGCTGATCAACCTTGTGGCTGCCAAGATGACGCGATTTCACATGACAGCCAGAGGTTCACGATTCTTAGCGGGCATGATATTGACGCTTTTCGGTTTTGCGTTGGTGGCTTTGATTGTCTTCGGAGCCCATCTTGGGGATGGATTGCAGGGTGAGCCACCTTTTCGTTACAAGTGGATTTGGATTGGGTGCGTAACAAGTTTGTGGGGTGCCGTGATAGGTTTGGGGGGGTGGCTTTTTGCGAATCCGCCCAAGCAATCGATTCTCAAGGGGGCCATTCTCGCAAGCTTCGTGGGACTGCTGTCGGTGGCCTTGTTGTTGGCATTCACCGGTGATCGGTTTCGCATACCGGATCCTGGACTTCGAATCGTCTGGCAACTTGCCAAGAGTTTGATCGTCAGTTCGGTGATGCTGGCCGGGTTGATACTGCTCTTTGGTGCCCGGGGCGGGAATGTGCTGATCCACTTCGGTGTCGGCCTGCTAATGCTCGGTCAATTTGTTTTCGGTGACAAGCAGCGAGAGGAGAGGATCAGTCTCTACGAAGGGGAGCGAACCTCGGTCGCAGTTCAAACCGACATCGTCGAGTTGGCGGTCATCGACACCTCGCTACCGGAAAAAAACCGAGTGGTTGCATTTGATGATCCGCTGATCCTAAGTGCGCTGCGCAACAAAAAACCTCTGTCAGATGAATCTTTGCCTATCGAGATTCGCGTTGAAAAGTGGATGGCGAATTCGGATATGGTCACCCGGCGAGAGAATCCAGAGGCGGCCAAGGATGCCGAAGGGGCGTCGGGTTTACCCCCCGAAGTCGCCTTGATCGAAGCAAGCAAGTCCGGTGGCGTCAAGAGCGAGATGAATTATGCTTCGGCATACGTTTCGGTCCGAGAGAAGAAAACTTCGCGAGAGTTAGGACGCTATGCTTTAACCCAGTTTTTCAACGATCCGTCGCTGCGGCCCAAGCCTATGTTGCCGACGCTTGAGTCCGATGGTCGAACATTCGAACTGGCTTTGAGATTCCGCAGGAACATCAAGCCATTCATGTTTGAGCTTGAGAATGTCGTGCTTGAACAGTACACCGGAACCGCGATTCCCAAGGACTACTCCTCTTACGTGAGGATTCTCGATGAATCTGGCGCGACGCTGCAGGAGGGACGCATTTGGATGAACAGCCCTATGCGGTTTCGAGGGGAGACCTACTATCAATCTCAGTACACCTCGGCAGCGCAGTCCCCGATGCGGGTTGAGCAAACCGTCTTGCAAGTCGTAACCAATGCGGGTTGGCTGATCCCTTACGTGTCTTGCGTACTCGTCGGGCTAGGCATGTTCGCCCATTTTGGGATCACCCTAACGCGGTTTGCATCGAGGTATGATCGCCAAGCCATCGCGATGCCCGAAAGACTCCCCACCTTCTGGCCCGCTGTCATTGCGCCTTTAGTGTTGGTCGGTGGTTATCTGTTTTATGTCGCTATGCCTCCTAAACAGGATCGAGACCAGATCGACTGGTATGCTGTTGGTCAACTACCAGTTCAACACGAAGGACGCATCAAACCCCTATCGAGCACAGGCGCTCAGATTCTCAAAGCGCTCTCGAACAAACCCTATGCACTGGCACCTTATGAGAATGCTGGTTCGAGTGGCAAAGCAGCTCAGAAGCCCAAGAGGCTAAGCTCGGCCGAGTGGCTCATGGGAGTTATGGTTCACGAACCGTGGGTGCTCAAGGCACCACTGATCCGGATCGATTCCCAAGCCTTACTCGACGAACTTCAAATCTCCAGGGACAAGACCAATTGCTACCCACCC
Organism: Pirellula sp.; assembly: GCA_046090945.1. Classification (GTDB taxonomy): domain Bacteria; phylum Planctomycetota; class Planctomycetia; order Pirellulales; family Pirellulaceae; genus JBKCUI01. Next base: position 2,125 of record JBJTAQ010000562.1, on the reverse strand, counting down.
GATCAAATCATGAAGGCGTTGGCAGGCAAGGAGGAAAAAACGGAAAAGATTTTAGCCAAGCAAGAGCAGGACTGGAGTTTTGATGAGAAGCAGTTCATGAAACTGCAGTCGAAGATGAACATTCTGCTTGGGATTTGGAATGCCTACGAACCCATCGATGTCATTCTCAAGGAAGCCACTGAGCAGCCGGAGCGATTGGCGATGGTGATTGAAAGACTAAAACCGCTGATCGAGTCACTGAGAGTGAAGGGCCCGCCCGCAATCATTCCTCCGAGAGATATTCCGAAAACGCTAGATCCCAAGCTGCCTCCGCCCCGTTGGGACGCTTATGCGCCGGCCTTCTACGAGGTGATCTCGAATTTTGATTCCCGGAAGCTTGATAATCCGACGTCTAGATTCCGAGACATGGCTCAATTGTTTAGGGAGGGGAACGACAAGAGTCGCGAAATCAACGTTGCTGTCAAGAAGTATTCCGAGCTGATGGAAAAAGAGTACGGGGCGGTATCGAAAGTCAATAAAGCCCGCTTTGAAGCTTGGTACGAGTATTTCAATCCGATCGCTTGGTCTTATGGTCTATACATCGTGACCGGGTTGTTGTGTTTGTTGGGATTGACGATCCGAAGCGATGCGATTCGTCAGTCAGCGTTTTGGCTTTGCTTGATCACTTTAGGCTTGCATACATTAGCCATCACGAGTCGGATTTACATTTCCGAACGGCCGCCGGTGGTCAGTTTGTATTCGGCGTCGGTTTTCATCGGATGGGCCATTGTGCTCGCCTGTGTGGTCGCTGAAGGGCTGTTCCCGATCTCAGTCTCCTTGCTAGTAGCCTCGATCGCTGGTTATTTGTCGCTGCAGGTTGCTTATGGGCTGGATATGGGCGATTCGATGCCGGTATTGCAAGCGGTACTCGACACCCAGTTCTGGCTCTCGACGCATGTGATCAGTGTTTCGCTCGGTTACAGCGCAACGTTCTTGGCGGGATTCTTGGGTATTGGAATCGTACTGCTCATGCTAACCCTTGCTGTGGTTGGTCCAAATCAGCCGCAAGTTCGATCGACGATCGATATGCTCTATCGGATTTGCTACGGAGTGGTCTGCTTCGGGATGTTTTTCAGTTTTGTTGGAACCGTCCTGGGCGGGCTTTGGGGAGACGATAGCTGGGGTCGTTTCTGGGGTTGGGACCCCAAGGAAAACGGGGCGTTGATGATAGTGCTTTGGAATGCCTTGTTACTGCACGCCAAGTGGGACCGTTTGGTCGGTGCGTTAGGATTTGCCACTTTAGCCATCGCCGGCAATATCATCACGGCTTGGTCGATGTTTGGAACCAATATCCTTGGGGTCGGACTGCACGCCTACGGAGGCGAGACCGGGGAATCACTTAAGATTCTCGGAGCATTCACCCTGAGTCAATTGCTTCTAATCACTCTTGGAGTCGTAACCTATTTCATAGGGGATCACCGACAATCAGGAAAACAGCCTAGATTCGTGTGAATTGGGACCTGACGAAGCGATAGATCCTTTGACCGATGGTCAAACGAGGCAACTCAAAACATGCTGAGCACAATCCACCGCGGTTGATGCTTTGCCGGATCGATCCGTCAGTTCGTGGGAGTTCTAAGCGGACTTTGTAGACAGGAGTTTCGGACTGCCAAAGTCCTTGATCGTCTCGCTGGAGAACGAACATCGGATCTCCGACCAATTCATTTGGGAAGAAAGGGATCGGGTCGGCCGAGATGTAATTTATTTTCGCACTCAATGATCGACTCGGGCTAGCATCACTGAGGACCACCGCTGATGTTTTAAGGTCGATGAAGCGGACTGTTTCTGCTGAAACCAAAACAACGGACTCCAACGGCCCCCCTTTGGTAAACCAGCCAATGAGTTCGCCTCGCTTGAATCTTTTGCAATGGTCTGATGATGAAAGTGTGGGCTGCCAACTCCGTACCGATTGACCTTGTTTATATCCGATTGGACTCCATCCGGATTTGGCAGTGAATCGTCCGGCACCCGGCGCGACGATCCTCAGTTTGGTGATCTGCTCATCGAGCAGCTTAAGCTTGGCTAACGCCTCGGCTTGCATTTGCTCCAAGGTTGGTATTTCGGCTGAGATGGATTCATCGGAGAC
>JBJTAQ010000561.1:0-5359 GCA_046090945.1 Pirellula sp. | reverse complement strand
TCCTAGCGCTCGGATTTGCGAGTCAGCACCGAGGCGCACATGACCAGTGTACCGCTGATGAGCAGTACAATCTCGGGGGTCAGGTGACCGACGGCAGCTTTGGTGATTTGAATCAGATCCACAATTTGATCTCGCTGATGGGTGTTTGGCTGATTTTGATGCTAAGGATTGTTCGACTGAACCGCTAGGGTGTCCATGTCGCGATGCGCTTGTTTAGACACCGGTTCGACAAGTCTCGCTAAGCGGTCGGTATCTGGTTGAAAGAGCTTCATCGTCCTCATCGGGAACAACCCGATGTAAAGACAAAGAACTCCGACCGTCACCAGGGGCAGCCATTCTTTTGGGCTCAAATCCATTCCCGCAAGCGGCCGATTCTGAGGGTCGATTCGAGGCCCATCGCTTCCGAAGAGCAGTCGCTGAACGATTCGCAATCCATACCAAGCGCCAAGGACAGTTCCCAAGACTGCAATCGCAACGAGTGTCGCACAGACTCGCATCATACCTGACATGGTCAGAAGTTCACCGACGAATCCGTTAAGACCTGGCAGACCAGCACCTGCTAACGTGAAGAAGACCAACAATACGGCCAGTTTGGGGTAACGCGCGGCCAAGCCCCGGTCCTCGCTCGCAAGATTGATCGGACCGTGACGCTGTTCGAGCATCGACAGGATCCAGAACATGGCAGCAGTGATGAGCCCGTGATTGAACATCTGCAAGGCTGCTCCACCGAGCCCCTCGCGAGTGAGGCTCATGAGTCCAAGGGTGATGAAGCCCACGTGCGAAAGTGAACTGAAGGCGAGCACCTCGCGAAGGTTGTCCTTCGAGAGTGCGACCAGGGCCCCATAAACGATCACGATCGCCCCGAGCGTCCCAATCAACATCTGAGCTTCGATCGACAAGGCTACCGGGGTCAACGGGATCACAATCCTCAGGATGCCATACAGACCAAGTTTAGCCACGACCGAAGCGATCAGCGATGTGGTGTTTGGATGGGCTGCTGCATAAGTCATAGGCAACCAAGTATGCAGCGGTAGGATGGCAAGTTTGATACCAAACCCAAGCAGCAGGAGCCATACGGCCCAAGTGTCCCTCGAGCCGATCGGAATACCACTTGCTACGGTCTGTGAGGCTATTTTCGAAAGTTCGCTGAATGCGACCGTCGATGGCTGACCGCCTACTAGAGGCGACATCGCTAATGAAATCAACCCTACGACCATCGGAATGCTACCGGCTAAGGTAAACAGCAAGAACCTTTTCGATGCGGCTTGCGGATTCTTCCCATCTCCCCATCCATGGATCAGCAGAATCAGTGGAATCAAGACCGCTTCGAAGAAGATGTAAAAAGAGACTAGATCCATCGATAAGAAGACGCCCATGAGCATCGAGATTGTTACAAGCATCAGGGCGATGTAGGTCTCAGTGCGTGTCTTGATTTGGAAGTAAGCCAACCAAATCGTGAACAAGCCAATGATTCCAGTCAGTAGAACCATCAAAGCCGAAACCCCATCAGCTCCATAGGAAAGTTGCCAGTCGATAGGTTGGCCACTGACCGAGATCGGTAGCACGAATCGAAGGTTCTCCGATACAAACGCCACCTTGGGCTCGATCGTCGGTTCCAGAGTTCCCGGTAAACCCGAGAGCCGTGAGGGGACTTGGTAGACCTGGAAGCACAATCCGATGCTCAGAAGCAACGTCAGCACTGCGGCGAGAATTCCAAACGAAGCCATCGCTTTGGCGCGAGGTCCCGAGAGGAAGATCACCAAGGCACAGGCCAGGGGAACAAGAATCAGTAAGGGGATCAAAATGTTCATGACTACCAACTTGCTCTGGTGACTATCCAAATTGCAACCGCCGCGATTCCTATGGCTGTCAGCAGGCTATAGGCCGGGACCCGTCCGGTCTGAACCCGCTGGCCTGCCAGCCCTAGGAGACCCGGCAAACCTGCGACGGCATCGGTCAGTCCGCCGATAATATTCGTATCGATCCATTCCAAGAACTTGGCGGCCGAGAGCATCGGCTGAACGATCGCGACGTTGTAAAGCCAATCGATGTAGAGACGATTTTTTCCAAGGTCCGAAAGCGACTTGGGCAAACCTCCGGTCGGTGCTGTTTTTTGACTGATCGTGTAACCGAAGAAAATCCCCGCTAGTGCTACGATCGACGAGGCCACCAAGAGCCACATCGGTTCGCTGTGTTCATGATGATGCAGCAGCGGTGTCTTCGATACATACTCCGAGATCTTACCCGTTGGTCCCAGGAGCAGGCCTGAAAGCAGTGCACCTAAGGCTAGCACCGCCATCGGAGCGAGCATCACATTTGAGGCGTCATGGGCATGATGCCCGGCGGCCACTGGGATTTTTTCAGGGCCATGGAATGTCCTGAAATAAGCTTTCGAGGTGTAGACCGCGGTCAAGAGTGCCGTCAGAAATCCTATCCCTAGCAACGCGGTAAAGTGCGAACCAATCATGGTGTCAGAACTCGCATCGAACAACACTGCCAAGACACTGTCCTTGCTGAAAAAACCCGCTAAAAGCGGAACGCCTGCCAAAGCCGCAGCGCCGATCGCAAAAAGAAGATTGGTCTTGGGCAGCACCCGCTTTAACCCTGAAAACTCTCGCATATCGATCACATCCCCCATCGCATGCATGACATTTCCCGCCGAAAGGAAGAGCAATGCTTTGAAAAACGCATGGGTGACCAAGTGGAACATGGCCGCCACGACCGCTACGGTCATCAGATCCTTGACCGCACCGGCACCGAGAGCCATGAAGAGATAACCGAGTTGGCTGACGGTCGAGTAAGCGAGCACACGCTTGAGGTCGTCTTGGTAAAGTGCCATCACTGCTGCGATCAGCGAGGTGATCCCTCCTAGCCACGCGACCGTGATGAGCACCGACGGAGTGTGAACCGTCATCGGTGCCAATCTTGCCATCAAGTAGACTCCTGCCGTAACCATCGTCGCCGCGTGGATCAACGCAGAGACAGGTGTCGGACCTTCCATCGCATCGGGCAACCAGACGTGGAATGGAAACTGAGCCGACTTGCCAATCGCACCTATCATCAGCAGCAGAGCAATGATCGAGAGCAATCCGGCATGTTTCTCCGCCAGCACTGGGGCTGCATCGAAGATGTTTTGGAAGTCCAAGCGTGAGAACCAGCTTTGGGTAGTTCCAACATCGGTATGCCCAATTGCATAGCCCAGCAGGATAATCCCAAAAAGAAATGCAGTATCGGCCACTCGATTGACCAAGAATGCTTTGGTGGCAGCCCTCGCCGCGGAAGGCTTACGAAACCAGTAACCGATCAACAGGTAACTACACGTTCCGACACCTTCCCAAAACGCATACATCATCAGCAGGTTGTGTGACAGGACCAGCATGGTCATCGAGAAAACGAATCCGCAGAAGACCGCGAAGTAACGAGCATACCCCGGATCGCCGTGCATGTACCCCGTGGAGTAAATCGCGATCATCGCAGAGATCGACGTCACCACCGAAAGTAGCGTCAGGCACAGGGTGTCGACTCTGAGCGAGAGGTTCAGATTGATATTCCCAATCTGCAGGTACCGATAGCCTTCTGAAATCTGGTAACCGGTGTTCGATTCATCGACATTCCATTGCAACAAGACCATCAGTGCGCATGCGGCCGATACGACCAGGGACACAATGGCTGGCAGGTGTGCCTGATGCTTGTCCCCTCGAAACGACATGATCGCGCAGAGGATGCATCCGATCAGGGGAGCGATGGGTACGATCCAAATGAGTGAATCCAAGTTAGGCACGCTGTTTTACCTCCGACACAATGGGAGAGGTTTTCGATTCATGTTCAGATACACCTTGTTCGATGGCAGCTTGAAGCGAACTCGGGGCGGGTTTTGCCAAAGGGTCCAACCCGGCTGGGATAAGTTTTGGATACTCTTGCTCCTTATCCATCCCTTGATAATCTCCTTCGGGTTCTTTAGGCATGATCGTCTCGCTGAGGTCGTCCCAAGCTTGCACGTCGAGCGTCGCTTTGCGACGATACAGAGAAACGACCATCGCTAACGCTATCGCAGCTTCACAGGCTGCGATCGTGAGCACCATGACCGCCAAAATCTGGCCTTGGTAGTTCTGATGGTATCGCGAAAAGACGATCAGATTGAGGCTGACTCCCGAGAGCATGGTCTCCAAGGACAGAAACATCAAAATCAACGACCGCCGGGTTAGGAACCCGATCAGCCCGATCGCAAAGAGAATCCCTCCTAGGAGCAGGAGGTTCTGGACTTCGGAATGGTTCACGAGGGGTCCCTTTCTGGTTTCTGGGCCAGCACGATCGCACCGATTGTCGCCACGAGAAGGACCGTACCGGCCAACTCTATAGCCAGCAGGTAGTCGGTAAACATAGAACGACCTAGGCCAGAGGTCTTGGCGGGGGTGAATTCCGCAAGCTGAGCTTTGGTCATTGAAGCATCGGGAACAGGTGGCATCGATTCGCCGGGTGCTGATCCAGGAACCGACAGGCTGTAGGGGCGGGTCAAATCAAGCTTCACGGGAAGAATCTCACCCGACTCCGAGACGCCCCAAGCGATCGCAAAGAGCAAGCAGGTTGCAATACCGGCGGCGATCATCGGGTGGGTTAACTGAACATCGTACCACTGCAATTTTGCTTTTTGAGCGAACATCAGTACGAACAAAAAGATGATGATCGTCGCACCTGCGTAGACGATCATGGTTGCAGCAGCAATGAAATATGCCGACTGCATAAACATCACGCCGCAAGAAGACAGGACTGCAGTGGCAAATCCGAGGGCCGCGTGCACCGGCTCGCGTGCCGTGATAAAAGCCATGCCACCAGCGACAGCAAGGATGCTAAAGCACATGCGAACGACCGATTCGAGTTGCATTGGGATCGCCATGAAGGCCATCAACGCCGCGACTGCCAAGAGCGCTGCTCCACAGGCGGCCATCATCTTGGATTTTACCAATCCGTGTTGCAACAGCAGGTACGCTGCGGTTCCCAGTAGGATCACCAGCAGCAAGATCTGCGAGAGGTTTCCTTGGAACTCATCGCCGCTGACCAGCGGCAGGTTCTTTGGATCGATAGCCAAGGGGTTCACGTTGAGCCTCGTTCGGTGCGTCGGTAATAATTGAGTGATGGAATATAGTTCTCTGCGCGAGTTCGGAACTGTGGATCAACCACGTTTCCCTCGGCCTGGCGGGGGTGGCGCATCCTTGGCAGTCGAAGCTACCTCGGAGGCTGGGCCCAGCTTGCCTCGGTTGGTTCGAACCGGGTCGCGTCCTGATTTGACGGTCTCGTCGAAGACCGATAATAGCTTTTCTTTGTCGAATATCATCTCCTGACGGGTCATGCCGGTCAGGTC
>JBJTAQ010000560.1:0-2147 GCA_046090945.1 Pirellula sp. | reverse complement strand
AAAATCTCCGACACCATCGCAACCTTCTCCAAGTCCAAAGAAAAGGAATATCAAACGTACTGGAATTGGCGCAATCGATTCATAGACACCTCAAAAAGCCGCGGACTTACCCGTATCGATGCAGCTACCGACGAACTCGTCTTGAACGCTGCACATGATCTACAAGTCGGTCAAGCAGTTATGATCTCCGGCAATACACTGCCACCAGAACTGACGTCGGGAGAAACCTATTTTGTTTCCTCCATTGTCAACAGCAATACGATCAAGCTATCGGCAACCTACCTCGGCACTGCGATCAATCTTGGAGGAAATTCAATTGATTTTGATGGTTCGACCGTCCGGGCTGACATTCAGCCTGTTCCTGCGTACTCCTTGACGCAGACCATCGATTTAACGAGCGAAGAAGACACGTTCTACAGGAACTTCTATCGTCAAGAAGGTATCGAGAAGGGGCTTACGGGTACGGCGTTAGACAATTACGTGCAGAGTGCGATCAACACACTGGTCACATCCCGTACCGCACAGTACCAAAGCCTTCATAACACCTTTGCAGCATACGACCGCGGCGGTTACTCCGCAGGTGATCTGACGAGGAAATACTACAAAACCTTTACGTATACTCCGACGGCAAGCGAGAGTAATGCGCTGACATCAAGTATCAAGATCTGGAAGGAGGAGGAACTCCTATATTCCTTTAGCGCTGGGTTGATGGCAGAGGTGACGGATACTCAAACCGTATTGGAACTGGACAACATCCAAGGCAAAGACGTAACGATTTCCACCCCGTCGGGTGGTGTCGGTGCCTACACAACCCCGGTTGCTATCGATCTAACTCGCAATCCCTTGAATTTAACCAACGACGAACGGGTCGCCCTATCCTCAGCCGAACGATCCGATGTTGTCTATCTAGCTGGTAGAACTGTCTCGACGAGTTTCAATTTCACTCCAGACCTAGCCGCAGGGGATCTCATCACCCGAAATGACGGCGGGAACTGGGTATCGGATGGGTATCGAGCAGGTCTATTCCTTCGAGTGGTAAGCAGGTCACGCAATGCAACCTCAGATAATTCCTTCTGGGAGATCCTTTCGGTAACGACGAATTCTATCCGACTCAAACAGAAGGGAACGTTGATCGCGGAGACGGGCCGCGCAGCGACCATATCGCAAGTCGTATTGAGACCTACAGAGTCTCCTGTACCCCTTTCCATGATCGAAATCGCACAACGCGATGACGTCGATATGTACGCGACTGGAAAACTAGTCGTCTCAGCCACCAGCGCTGTTTTCGTCGGATCTGAAAATGATTTCTTCCTCAAAGATATCAACACCCAAGGAATTCTTGCGGTCAAGACCGGTGATGGAATCTTCAATAGCTCCGGACACCAGTCGACCATGGTCGTTGCCGACGATGCCGTGTTCGAAGCTGCCTCGGGTGGTGTAGGGACCGCCACCAACCCGCTGCGCGTGAACCTGAACCAAGGAGCTTCGATCGCTGGTCGTGCGAGCGACGCAATCTACATCACTGAGATGTCGGGCAACATGCTCGTCGACACCTTCTTCAGCCAAACTGGAGGCATTGAGCTGACCACCTCCGCAGGTTCAATTTTCGACAATGCAGGGAACGATCTTGTGGATTTGAAGGCGGGTGACGGAATTCGACTGACCGCCAACGGTGGTGACATCGGCGAGTCCGCAGATTTCCTGGATATCGACCAAGCCGAATCGGGCGTACTCAACGCGACCGCCACCGGAAACATCTACCTTTGGGAGGCTCTCGGGAATAGCTACCTTGGCCAAGTCCAAGCGAACACCGGCAATGTTGCGCTCAAGTCGCACCTTTCCATGATTGATGCGAATGGTCCTGCAGTGAATATCGTAGGGAATACGATCACGTTGGAAGCTCTCATCGGCGGAATCGGATTGGCTGGTGACGAGATCGATATCAACAGTCGCTACAGTACGAACTCGGGCACCCTGACTGTTTCGAGCCAATTCGGAAATGCTTATTTGAATGAAATCAGCGGAGACCTGTACCTCAATACGGTCTCAACGGATGCTAATTCCTACGGTTTCATTCAAATAAGCATTTCCGAATTGGCTCGAAACAGTCAGGGTGCCCGAGTTCGTACTGTAGCGACTGTTGATAT
>JBJTAQ010000559.1:0-6678 GCA_046090945.1 Pirellula sp. | reverse complement strand
ACTGATCTGCATCACGATGGTGTCATTGTGTGTCTATCTGATTCAGGATTACGGCGCGGCGCTGTTCATGGGGACACCGATCGTCATGGGGGCCACGAGTGCTTATATCTACAATCGCCCCTATCTTCGTGGTGTTTTTTCTAGCATCATGGTCGCGGAATTGTCGATTTTTTTGAGTGGATTAATACTTTTGCTTTTCGCATTCGAAGGGATTATCTGTTTAGCGATGCTTCTGCCCATCGCAGGTGCTATGGCGATACTCGGAGCTTTAATCGGTGTGATGATCGCATCGATACAGCCTCAGCAAACGATCACGTTGCTGATCCCGATCAGTCTTTTGCCGATCATGGCTGGTGCAGAGAGTCGTGTTAGAGAATTGCCAGAGTACGAAGTGTTGACAACGATCGACATCGATGCACCTCCGGAGCGGGTATGGCCGAACGTTGTTGGCTTTTCCGATTTAGAGGATCCACCGAGTTGGTATTTTCAGCTGGGGGTCGCATATCCAAAGCGCGCGACGATTGTAGGGACGGGCGTTGGTGCTGTAAGGCACTGCGAGTTTTCGACCGGTCCTTTTGTCGAACCGATCACGGCTTGGGAACAGCCCAATCGATTAGCTTTCGACGTGCAATCGCAACCGCCTCCGATGCATGAGCTTAGTCCGTACCGGCATGTACATCCGCCTCATTTGGATGGTTATTTGCGGTGCAAGCGGGGTGAGTTTCGGCTGATCGATTTGCATGATGGACGTACGCGGCTCGAAGGGAGGACTTGGTATGAGTACGAGATTTTCCCGCAGAGTTATTGGACGCTTTGGACCGATATGTTGATCCATCGAATCCATCAAAGGGTGCTGAGCCACATTAAAAAACTCTCTGAAAACCGTGCGGGCTTTGCAAACCCCTGAGCAAGAGTTACGATAGCCGAGGTCGTCGCGATCGCACGATGGGGCAAGTGTTTTTAGTTGTTTTGGTGTTTTGTCGATTGCCGGTAAGGTTTATGGATATTTCGCCGGATGATTTAGCACGAGAGCAACCCTTGCTCAAGAGTTCGATTTGCCTTCAGTGCAAAGACCATCGAACGGTCGTCAGTGGGCGGGGGTCGGTATTTCTACTTTGCCAGAGTCAGCTTACGCCTGAGCATTGGCCCAAGTATCCGCGACAACCCTTGCTTGAATGTCCCTATTGGAATCCGGATACGGAAGCAAGCAACAAAGATAAACCGGACAGTTGATCGATTGCGGCTGAATCGCTAGGCTTCGAGTACCACAAAGAGCAATCCTGTTAGGAGATGGATAATGAAACGGATGGAACCAAACCGATTTCGGATCGGTAGCTTAGCGATTGCGATGATGGGCATTGCGACGGTATTGGTTTCGACTGGCGAGTCCAGAGCGGATGATTGGCCGCAGTGGCGAGGTCCGAATCGCGATGGGGTTTGGAGGGAATCCGAAATCATGGATCAGCTTCCACCCGGACAGTTGCCTTATGTCTGGACGGCGGAGATTGGCCCAGGCTACTCTGGGCCGACGGTTGCACAAGGGTGTGTCTATGTGATGGACCGGCAGCCGAAGGATCGGGAGGCTACCGAGCGGATTCACTGTTTCGATTCCCAGACCGGTAAATCGTTATGGGTATTTGAGTATCCGGCTGAATATCGAATCAGCTACACTGCGGGGCCGCGAGCAAGCGTGACGGTCCATGAGGGCAAGGCTTATTGTGTTGGAGCTATGGGTCATTTCCACTGTTTGGATGCCAAGTCAGGTTCGATCATCTGGAAGCGAGACTTACAAAAAGAGTACGATATACAGATGCCCATTTGGGGGATTGCTGCATCGCCACTGATCTATCAGGACCTCGTCATTCAGCAAGTCTGTGGAGCGGGGGAGGCTTGTTTCGTGGCATTCGACAAGCAGTCTGGCAAAGAGGTTTGGCGAGCGCTCAAGGATCGGGGAGCTTATTCGTCGCCCGTTTTAATCCGCCAAGCCGAAAAAGATGTTCTGGTTTGCTGGACAGGGGATAGTCTAACGGGGCTCGATCCGCACACTGGTAAAGTGTATTGGGGACATCCTTTTCCACCTTCTCGCATGCCGATTGGAGTTGGAGATCCGGTGTTTGCTGGTGAGCAGTTGTTTGTTTCCTCGTTCTACGATGGTTCGTTGATGGCCAAGGTGCCGAGCGATCAACTTTCCTCGGAAGTCATTTGGCGTGCGGTGGGTCCGGACGAGCAGCATACCAAGTCCTTGCATGCCATGATTGGAACGAGCATTTTGCAAGATGATTTGATTTTCGGTACGGATAGCTATGGTGAGTTTCGATGTTTGGATGCTGCTACGGGTGAGCGGATATGGGAGGATGGCACAGCGGTACCAAGAGCTCGGTGGGCGACGATTCATATGGTTCGTCAGTCAGATCGTGTTTGGATGTTCAACGAGCGAGGTGAACTGATGATCACCAAACTCTCGCGGGAGGGGCTCAAGATACTATCTCGAAGTCAGTTGATACCGCCAACGCGCGATCAGTTAGGTCAGCGTGGGGGAGTGTGTTGGTCGCATCCGGCGTTTGCCGAGAAGAGTATATTCGCCAGGAATGATCGGCAGCTTGTGCGTGTGTCCTTGGCTGAGAAGCCCTAAGTAGATTGCCAATCGCTCTGCAACACAGTTGGACCAAGGGGGACCGAGTGGAATTGGTCGAGCCGCATATTTGATCCTCGATGTTGTTTGATCCTCTGTATGCTCCTTGGCATCTCTGCAGTTCAAAATTCCTCGCTTCTGAACCAGGAGTGCATACTGCCCAACGATCTTCGACCACCCAGGAAAAAACCACCGTTCGACGCCGAAGGCTCCATCGCGATCTTGAGTTTGCCAATCGAGGAAGACTATTCGGGATTCTTAACGGCGTTCCCCACACATTTTGTTTTTCCAATAAATCTGCCACCTTGATGCGAACCTAGCCCCTGAATCCGATATCATCCTAATGGTAGTTAGGTTCGAACCATTCACACCCCGTGAAATAGCTCGATGTTGGCTGGGAGGTAGTCTTGTCTGTGCCAATTGGTACTACCTACCTGTCGAATTATCCACAGCCTCCATCGACCTCGAACCAAGCATCAACGTCATTCCAACGCAATCCTATGCCCAACAGTATTCCAGACGACTTCTTCTACTCGGTCCTCCAAGACAACGAGGCAGCGATTCCTTTGGGGATCGAAAAAGAAATACGAAAGACTTACCCGAACAAATACTTCGCCGCTACAGGCGACCTAGAGCTCCATGAATTCGTCCGCAAAGGGTTCGCAACTTCGTCACTGTGCGCGAAACCCCATCCCTACCTAAATCTGTATTGGGGAGGTCTTGACCACGATCGCCTCTACCCTTCCTTCTACCAAGCAACTTGGCAAGTCGAATGGAACTCGCATTCACTTCTGGTGCTTCAAGCTCGTTGGTCCACCTCGTGCGGTGGCGAAGTAAGTTATTGGGTAATCGCGGATGAGCCCTCGGTCCCCGAAGCGTTCATTCTAGATGTAAGTCGAAAAACGAACGAACCGGATAACTCCGTTTTCGTTTTTCAAAACGGCCGCTGGTCTCGGTCCCACGATATCTTTACCGCGATCAGTTCTACCCAAATGTCCGATCTAGTTCTACCCGCGGATCGGCGTGATCAAATGATCGGGGATTTCAAACGTTTCCTCAGGTCCGAAAGCCAGTACCAAGCCTTAGGGATCGCTTGGCGGCGCGGTGCGATCCTGATCGGCCCACCAGGAAATGGTAAAACGCACTTCTTGCGGGCACTTGTCAACGAATTAGATATCCCTTGCCTCTATGTCCAGAGCCTCGCTGATCCCTACCGTGAACCAGAGCAACTACTCGAAAGGATCTTCGATCGCTGTCGCGAAATCCGACCTTGTATCCTGATATTCGAGGATCTCGACTCGCTGATCGATGAAAACAATCGATCCTATTTCCTGAACCAACTCGACGGGTTTGAGCGAAATCACGGCTTGATCATCGTCGCAACCACGAATCACCCAGAAAAAATCGATTCCGCGATCCTTGATCGCCCTAGTCGTTTCGACCGGAAATACGAATTTCCACTCCCCGAGTATCAACAACGAGCCGAATTCCTCGGGATCTGGAAAGAGAAACTTCGGTCCTCTGACAATCTTGCTTGCCAATGGGACGGCGGCAATATCCCGAAACTTGCTGAGAAATCCGAAGGGTTCTCATTTGCCTACTTGAAAGAGTTGATGATCAGTAGTCTCCTGCAATTGGTACATCAGTCAGGTATCTCGCCTCGCGCTCAGCGCGTCGACAATACAACGGATACTTCACATAAAACCTTTGAGCAGATTCTGGAGGATCAGCTTTCTATTCTGCAAGAACAGAGAAGAAGCTCACACTAAAAAAGGTGCCAGCGGTTTCCCGCCATCGAGCGTCATACTCAAAAAACGATAAACCACCTCACTGGGGACAGTCCCCGCACCCTTCTCAAAAAATCCCCTCCCTAAACGGGGTCTGTCCCCGCCTGCTCCGAAAATTTCGCCCGAAACGGGGTCTGTCCCCGCGAAGGGACGCCGCAATGACAGCATTTTTTCCGATCAGATGCGGCGGATTTCAGAAGAAAACCCACCCTGCAGAGGGGGTTGCGAAGACCCCACGCCAAGAAATTTAACAACAGACGCCCGATTTCTACCCTCGCGGCGCAGACCGTCCCCCAGAGCACCCTGCCGGCCCTAAAAAGATTTCCATCGCTCATCCCGACTAGCACCAACCCGACTGGGCAACTCGACCTGTCGAAGTGTCCGCGACCCGCGCGGTGGGATCAGCCAGGTCTCATAAGACCTACTTGCCCTATCCGGTCGGTGGAGATTCGCAACGGGCCTGCTCGGGCTTCTCTTTACAAGGCGAACTGGTTCGGTATCTGAAGATCTCCCCAAACCTCTCCGCCTTCTCGAACACCTCCTGTGCACCTAACTTGTGCTTACTCAGAACCTCAGGAACTTCCCTGGGTTTCTCGTCCTGTGCCTGAGCAAACTTGTTCTTGATACACCATTGCAGCACGTCCAAGTACTCCTCGACGGTGATATCCAAAAAACCCTTGTCGCTGCACCTAAAACCCTGGGTGTGCAGTTCAGCTTCATGCGCCTGCTTGGTGATCTTGACCGCACTCAAAAACTCCCCTCGAGTTATCTTTGGAATGGGTAGTTGCCTGTCTTGCTTAGCAACGCTGCTCTCTCCCGACTCCCCCTCCCTTGAAATTTCCTTTGGAGTCGCTTGCTGCTGAGCGACAGCCTCCGTCTTCGGTGCCTCAGCAGTGGTTGCGTCAACACTTGCCAACTCAACACTCGGCACTTGGGTACTTCCTGATTGGTCAGTAAGCTCTGTTGCAAGGTCCACTTCGGCAGTCGCCTCTGCTCTTGGATCGTCAGGCTTACGCTGGAACCGGAGCATTTCAAGCCGGAGTTTCGCAGAGGTGTATTCGTAATCGTCGATCGATTTAGAGATGTATGCTTCCATGGCATTCAAATCGACGTACAAGTTACAACTCAGCAAATACTCAGGCTTGTCCACTAGAGTTGCGTGAAACCGGCCTTGCCACAATGGCCCCAAACCTCCGCCATCCTCCTTATTGGCCCTCTGGGCAACCTTCTGACACAGTAGTCGCATCCACCAACTTATCGAACTTAGCTGCCCTCTTATTTTTAAGATCTGCTCTTCGTCGCTGGCTAACTCGTCGATCTGCGAAGACGTTGGTGGGATCGGAATATATTGAACGAATTTTCCAATCTTCTCCCGCTTTCGGGACTTTGGACATAAGGTCAGCCATCGGCGAGCAACTTCGTCATTGCTCCAGATCTTGGCAACATCGGGCCTGTTGCGAAGTATTTGATGCACGTGGTTAGACATCAAGGAAAATGCCAGTACATCAACAGCCATCAAGGAACTTTGGAATATCATGATGTCCAGAATCCAATCCTTGCGATGCGACTTGTCGATTTTCGATACCGGATCGGTACCTAGAAGAAACAAGTTCCTTGATGTCTTGGCCACCGTGTGCACGATGTTTACTTCGTTGGAATCAATCAAGCTACCACGAGTTTTTCGCGACATATAAAAGCCCTCCTGACTGGCTTTGGGACGAACAAATACAGATACAACACGGGAAAACAATCAACCGCGGTGTCCATCCGCTACCGCTTGCAAACACGTTTGCAAGACGATCCAAAAAGCGTGTGCCAAGCGGTTTTGAAATCGACCGGCAAGTGGCGCAGGCTCCGTTGTTTAGGCGAATCCTTCAACCTAACAACTGAAAAGCCAATTATGCATATTTAGGGAGATAGGTCTCGAATTTGGTCAAAATATTTTTTCAAGATTGCGAACTTTTCTTGAAACCACTGAGCCGAAAAGGGAAACGGCGATGAGATTCAACTCTTTGCGACTCGGCAGCTGTGTCGTCTAAAAGTTTTCGGGGCGAACAGCGAACAAGAAGGCTAGCAAAAAACAGACGAGCTTCAGCGGGGACAGACCCCGCGCACGCAGGGTGCACAAAGGGGACAGACCCCGTGCAGGCGGCGGAAAATCGGATAACGGGGGCAGACCCCGAGCAAGAAGTTCGCGCGGAGGGTAACCGGGGACATACCCCGCGCAGGCGATACCCCGCGCAGGCGGCGGAAAATCGG
>JBJTAQ010000558.1:0-2114 GCA_046090945.1 Pirellula sp. | reverse complement strand
CGGTGGCGGTGGAGGCGGAGGTGGGATCGGTGGTGGTTTTGGCGGGGGGCTTCTCCCGCTGGCCCTCATCGGCGGCCTGACTGCCATTGGTATCGAACTTGCCAAAGACGACGATAATTCCAATGTGATTGTCTCGCGGGTTGTCCCCTAAACGACCACGTCTTCAGATACTCTCGCAAGCAAACGATTTGAGATCTCCCGAGTTCTTGCATAGAACCCGGGAGATTCTTTTTTGTTCAGCAGCGCTTTTTTTGGTTAACCACACGTCTGCCATGAGTTACAATCCGGATTCGTCGCTTGCCAACCCCGCTTTTGATTCGGCGCCAATATTTTCCAACGTCGCTCCATGCTTCGTCTGATCCTAAC
The DNA here is from genome assembly GCA_046090945.1 of Pirellula sp. Classification (GTDB taxonomy): domain Bacteria; phylum Planctomycetota; class Planctomycetia; order Pirellulales; family Pirellulaceae; genus JBKCUI01. Next base: position 1,748 of record JBJTAQ010000558.1, on the reverse strand, counting down.
CAAAGTCCGAGAAAATACGCTTCCGCCTGCATTGGCGTTTGCCATCCTTGTTTTCGGGGCAATCTATACGGCAAGAGCCCAGGAGCAAACACCATCCGAGTCCGCGAATCCCAAGCCGATCGGTAGTGCTACGCGAGAGGCTTCCAAAGTCTATCCGCTTGATGGGGTTGTTGATAGAACAGGTTCGGTTTGGATCGTCGATCGCAACAAACCAGGGTTATGGCAATTCCAAGCTGAGCAACTGAAACTTGAGGTTCAAGGAAGCAATAAGTTCAGACAACCACTCAATGCTGTTCGTTGCCTCGCTTTGTCACCCACGGGAGATATTGCACTAGGTGATCCTGCCACTCGTGAGGTCTACCGTAAGGACAGCAATGGGGAGTGGAAAGGCACCCTCAATTCCGTGGTTGGCATCCCAGTGGATCTTGCCTACCTCAGCGATGGCACTCTCCTAATCGCGGATCTTGAACGTCGCGTTTTGTGGAAACAAACCTCTCCCGGCGCGAAACCTGAGATCCTCGCGGCAGTTAACCCACGCGGTGTTTTCGTTGACCATGCCGATCGGATTTGGGTTGTCTCCCAAGACGAACAGCAGTTGGTCCGTGTGTCAAAAGATGGCCAAATTGAACCCGTCGTTGCAAAACGAATCTTCGAATTCCCCCACCAAGTTGTCGTCAATACCAAGGATCAGATTTGGGTCACGGACGGATATCGCAAAGGTGTCTGGTCGTGGAAAATCGGTGAAGAACCTAAACTTGTGGTTTCCGGAGCTCCACTGCAAAATCCAGTCGGTCTATTTCTCGTTGATGATCAACCCGTTATCGTCGACCCGCATGCTCAAACGACGTTTAAACTGACCGACAACGGATTGGTCAAGTGGTTTTCGATTGAAAACAAATAGGATGGGTGACCCAAGCGGGATTCTTATTACGATCGAAGGCTGGGGGGTGAATCTTGCCGGTTGCTTCGGCAACTCCCTTCTCCCAACACCCAGCATCGATCGACTAGCAGCGCACGGGAATGTCATCGATCAATTTTGGATGCATTCGGTTCAACTCGAACCGAATATAGTTGCTCTTCTGGAACATATTCATCCCTCCCGCTGGCTGGTTGCCACGGACAGTCGAATAGTTGCAAATCTACTTCGCCAAAAAGAGGACTTGGAGCATATCGAGGTTACCCACGATACCAGTCAAGAAGCATTCGAGCATCTGTTAACCGAATCGCTCGAATGCTGGATCCAGCAGCGTCACCAGACCCCTTATCTTTGGATCCACTCCCAAGGGCTCTCGGGTGCATGGGATGCACCTTACGAGTACCGCAAACTCATGTGCGATAGCCAAGACCCAGATCCACCGCAGGACCGAGATCCTCCTGATTTAATCCTCAAGCCTGATTTCGATCCCGATTTGCTTTTCGGCCTGGCCTGCGGTGCTGGAGCCCAATCGCTTTGCATCGATCAAGGGATTGGACTTGTCGATCAGATGCTCAAAGAATTGGGTATCGATCAACGATGCTGGGTCGCACTTGCGGGGATGCTCGGATTTCCCCTCGGTGAACATCATCGGGTCGGTTTAGGAAGCAGGCGGACAGCCTCCCTAAATCCTGACAACTGCCCCCCCGACGCTTACTCTGAACGGTTGCATACACCATGTATTATCCGGACTGCGCCGAGTCGCAAACTTGGTACCAGGTGCGACAAACTCCTACAACCCGGTTGTGGGTTACCCTCAGTGCGTTCGATTCTC
>JBJTAQ010000557.1:0-7486 GCA_046090945.1 Pirellula sp. | reverse complement strand
ATTGTAAAAGAGCGTGACGGTTTCCTTCGTTAGATTGCGAACTGTTAGTATTTTTCGCTGATCGGGTCGGCATCGCCAAAGCTGCGAGAAACTCGATACATCGGCTACCACACCAGCTTGCTCCATCGGATCATGTTCGATGCGAGCCGCATTCTTGGTGATCCAAGCTTGGGTGATCGGAGGTATTTGTCCTGCGAACTTTCCAACGCGCAAGCCATTCTGATCTAAAAGCAATCGCTGCTCTGGCGCAATGACTTGTTCGTCCGCATAGGTCCAAAGATCCTGCAGTTGCTGGGACTCGACCGAACTGAGTCTCAGCAGAATCGTCTCGATTCCTACGGTATCCTTAGCGATCTCTTGGTTTAATATCGTTGGCTTGCTCGAGTCGGGCTCCTTGCGAACCGGCATCCAATGCGCGCATCCGCAGGTCGAACTTGCCAGCAGGCTCAAAAGAACACATCGCCTGGAGGTTCGCTGCATGGCTACTTGGGTTGAGATCCACCCGGAACGTTTGGCGCATTCTGATTAGCCGTTCGAGGAATCTGAGGCTGCGCTGGCAGATAAGGGATCTCGTTGGTCTTCCAACCAGCGCCTGGATCGATGGGGATAAAGTCCCTTTGGAAGATCGACTCGCTGAGCTTCTGGAAAATGTTCGAATTGATTTGCCGATTGGCAAATTGATAGACCATCCGCTTGTCCCTCGGCTCAATCACCACTCCATTGGAATTGACCGCCTGGTCGCTCCACTCAGGCATATATAAAACCATCAATTCCGGAAGGAACATCTCTCGATCTAAAACGATCTGAACGTGGTGATAGTTCACCGCGTCGACAGGATATTTCGGATAAGCCTCCACGGCGTACTTGTTCTCAACCGGTCGTCCGTTCTCGGTTCCAGGCGAAATGACTCGCACCCAATACCTCGCTTTGATCTCTTCAGCTTTCACGCCGAAGAGGAAAGGCAATGGTGAATTCATGATGCCTAGACCCTGCATCTCAGGGGGCAGTTCGAGCTTGGTTCGTATCTTTTCCTTGCGATCGTAATCCCACACAAACTTACCATCGCATACAACCCATTCGCCAGAATTGTTCGGATCCACCTTGAGTTCCACCTGACGATCCTTGGTCAAAGCGCCAGTCATCTTCGTGTAAACCTCGGTCTTAAAAAGACCGCGGTCGGGCTTCTGAAAGCGAACCACACCCCGGCTAGCCGCGACGGTTATGTCGCCGCGCCCAAGCTGCCGTGCGACCTCTTGGACACCAGGTGCCTGCGAATCAAATTCCCAACGACTGAACTCACAACTGAATCGCTCAATCTTGGCGGTCTCTTGCTCCCAATAAGCCAAGACCTGATCGATCGTCTGCTGCTCTTGCGGTGTCAACTCCGGAAAAGGACGCTGCTGGATGACTTGACCACCATTGTTCGGGCCTTGCATCTGAAACTGCTGGCCGTCTCGGACCGCTTGCTGAAGCTGGTTTTGAACTCGATTCGCGTTTTGGGGATTGAGCTGTGGATTAAGCTGCGGATTCTGAGGAACCTGACTCGCACTAGGACCTGTACCACTTGGCGCTGGCTGTGGGCCAGCAGGATTCGAAGCTCCATAGCCGGGCGAACGAGGCTGAACTATCGGGGCTTGGGCACAAGCAACCCAGGCAGTGCTGGCCACCATAATTGCAACCGAGGAATTCATAACAATGGCGCGATAGAGTTGCGGAATAGCGGTTCGGCGCATCAGGTCACTCATCCTTGAGCGTTGTGTTCGTGAAGGTGCGGAATTTGCAGTGGATAGACGGTTGCGGCAAGCCAAGCCGTCCCCCATAGACCCCGAAGACTAGCAGTTTTCCAATCCCGATCCTAGATCGCTTTTTTATCAACTGATTAAGAGATTGCTAGCAATCTCTTAATCGATGATCAGTCCGATCAGTCCGATCGATAATCAGTCCGATCAGTCCGATCAGTCGGATCGATGATCAGTCCGATCAGTCCGATCAGTCCGATCGATAATCAGTCCGATCAGTCCGATCAGTCCGATCAGTCCGATCGATGATCAGTCCGATCAGTCCGATCGATGACCCCTAAGGCTCCAGGTGCTTCTTGAGAAACTCAAAGGTTCCGACGCCGTGGATGGTGTGTGGACCGTTGAACCACTCGATGGTGGTTCGATCAGGAATCCCGAGTCGAGCCGCGTACATCCGCCGGACCTTGGCAAACTCCAGACCGACTCGTTCGTCAGGGGCAACGCCATCGGCATGCCCTCGTTCGACCATGAAAGGCCGAGGGGCGATGAGCGTTGCCATTTCCGCATAGTTGAATTTCCTCCCCAGGTCGAATTCAAAGATCTCATACTCCATCGTCCAAACATAGCTGTAAGGGGCCGAAGTGCTAGCGTTCTTCCAGACCCAGTCGTTGAAGTCTGCCGAACAGATCGATAAGCAGTATTCAGGGACTAGTGCGGGGATTCGCATAGCGCTTTTGCCACCATAGGAAAGACCGTAAAAGGCGATTCGATTCGGATCGATCTCGGGTCGACTACCAAGCCATCGGACAATCTGTTCGTGCTGCGCGACGATGGTCGAAAAGAGTGTCTTACCGAGCGGATTGCTTTTGCGCTGTAGACTCCGAAAGCGGTCGGTGAACAAGTACAGATTTTGGGGTGCAAAAACCACGTAGCCTTGTTCGGCAAGTCTCGCTGAGACATCATGGTAGGCCGGGTGGTCTTTGACGATCGTGTCGGTGGGTCGCCCCTCGAGTCCGTGCTGAAAAACCACGCAAGGGCGTTTGGAGATCGGCTCGTTTGACTTGGGAACCAAGAGGATTCCGTAAGCGATCACATCATCGAAGACATCGAGAACAACCTCGTAACCTCGCCACTTGTCCCTCTCATAGACCAAGCGAGTTCTCGGCGATAGTGGTTTCTTAGGCAGATCCCATTGGCCTATGATTTCCTCGCGAAACTCTTTGCGATATGTCTCCTGCGTTGCCGCGAATTTTTCAGGTGTTGAGGTATCGAGATTCTTCCAGTGAGCATCCCGCTCGTATTGAATTAAATCCAGCGTCCGCTGTTGCCATCGGTCGAGTTGCTTGAGCCAAGCGATACGTCTGGATTGAGGCTCAGCCAATCGATCCCACTGGCTGTCTTGGATCACTGCCCGATCGGCACTGAACCGAGATAAATCAACGCTTGCATCTCCAGATAAGAGTTTGATGCACGCTGCCAGAGCCTCATCGCTGATCCCATGAGTTCGATGATTCTCTGGATTGGATATTTCGCTAAGTTTTAACACATCCTGCATTTTCCAATCGGTCAATAAGCGTTGAGCGCGATCGAATTCCGATCTGGCAGCAGAGACATCCGGCCCGCTTAAGCTTCCCGGTGCTCCACCTTCGCCTGCGATCTGGACGCTCGGTCCTGCCACCCGATCGACGATTAGTTGTCTCGGTGCGATCAATGCCGCTAGCTCCGCATCGCCGTGATGGATCAAAAGCCCATGCACATTGCGATGGATTGGCTCGTCCCAGATTTTTTCGCGAGGGCCAAAATGGCCGGAAACACACGTCACATCGACGCGAGTGTCGCAGGCTCCGGTGGCTAAGGCGATCCAACCTCCCTCGCCCCAACCCGCAACTGCGATCGGCCGATCCGGGATGGTCTTTTTCAGCAAGTCGATTGCAGACATGTTTTGTTGAACGTGGTAGCCGAGCAAATGACGGCCGAGGATGAAAGCCGATCGGTAGAGATATTCCTGATCGGTCATCACAGCCCGTCCTTGTCGCGCCTCCCGATGTCGGCTTGCGACCTGCGGGATGACCACCAACCCTCCCTGGCGTGCAATCACCAAGGCGTCGGTATTCGAGTTTGGTCCATGACCGCAGAGATTTTCGGGCATCTGATCCGCATCAGGAATCAGGACCACTCCAAAGCGGATCGTTTTAGGAACAACCATTAGCCCAGTGGCTTCGAACCCTTCGAGCACCGGCCAGCGGATTTGCTCGATACGCAGCGACGAATCCTTGACCAAACTCTTCGGAGCAACAAGATCCGCTGGTCTGGTTGCAGTGGTTTCAATAATCCAATCGGTAGGCTCGATTCGAGCATCGACCAACCCGATGCGGCGGGCATACTCAGCCCTCAAGCTCTCTGTAGCTTTTTTGTAGGCGGACGGCAACTCCGATGCATTGCGATCGGTAGGTTTCGGCCAGGCGGCCAAGCGATCCTTGGCTGCCGCTTCGAGTTGTTTCAGGAGGAATCGATCGACTCCGGAGACCAAATCCGAGGCGATGTCACCTTGCAAGTTCAGGCGCTGCGTTCCTGAGAGTTCAACCACCGCCGTTGGGGCGAGTTGATCGAAGTGATCTGGAGGGAACTGGGCGCGAGCCAGCCGAGTATAACTTGCGAAGAAGAAAATCAGGGCAAAGATAATCAGGGCAACAGTGCCGGCCGACACGATGGATTGCGGAATTCGTAAAGTGCGCATGAGTAGGCAGATATTAATAGTTGGAGGCAATAATGAGCAAACTCGCCAAAACGGGAGAAGGTTTGAACAAGTCTCGAAAGTTAGTTTACCCGATTTGATGGGCTGTCGATCCACGGGGCTCCAGGATCTATAATGTTCGATGCCGATGAGAAGCTGAGAGCAGCCTCTTGGCGGCTGGAATTTGGGGCCCTAGATAACTCGATGTCGCACTTCGGAACGCCGATGATTGAATCCTACGACAGGTACCGAGAAATCGCAGATCGCCATGGGGTGGCTTGGAACGATGTTGTCGCTCCAGCTTTTGATGTTCGGCTCAAGCAGCTTCAAGATTGCCTGGCAGACACTCGTGTACCCTATCCGATCCCTGAGGCTCGAGCCAGAGAGTATCTCCAGGCGGCTAAGTCGGGACAACCTTTTCGCATCGGCACCCTTTCTGATTTAACCGTTGAACTTGGCCGCTATTCCAACGCTCAACGCTACGACGAATACACCTTCGAACAGCATTTGAGTTGGGCTTGTTTGATCGCAGAACAGCAGAAATCCAAGCATCGTTATGCGTGCCGTGAGTACCTTCGCGGTGAGGAGTTGTTCGCCATCGGCGGTTCGGTCATCCCAGACTTTTATCTGCTCAACGCGAGAATCTACCAGCAGACTCAGTGGCAGTTGGCTACGGTCAACATGATCATCCCAGCCGAATTGTTCTTCACCTGCCACTCCCGTCGTTTCTTTCCGGTGACCACATTCATGAGGGCGCTCGAACAGGATTATCTGCAGGAACCGGACATCGGACATGACGTCGCTGGGCATGTATCAACTTTCACCATTCCCGTAGTGGCCCGTTTGATGCAAAGCCACGGTTTAGCTCGAAATATGATCTATCAAGAGCGCGACGAGGCGCTAGGCCGCACCAGCGATTTGGCTCGCCGCCAAGCGATCGAGCAAAGAGCCGACGAACTGCTCTTGTACGCTGAACGGATCTATTGGTTTACCGTCGAGTTCGGATTGGTCATGCAAGATCTCCAGATCCGCGCCTACGGAGCCGGCATTTTATCCTCCCCCGGCGAGACCCGATTCAGCATCGACTCAAACCGCCCAACCCGAGTCTTGATCGATCCATCAAACGACCGAGATCTCCTGCGTCTGGCCACCACCGATTACCTGATCAGCGAGTTCCAAAAGACCTATTTTGTGATTCGACAATTCGAACTTCTCGAAAGCATCACTCCTGAGCGCATCGTCAGGTTGGCCAAAACCGCCTCCAAACTGCCTCATTTCTCTTGGCGAGATCTAGTGCCGGGTGATCACGTGCTCCAGGTCGGGGAATCTGCCGTTTCAACCAACGAAAAGTATTTGCGATTAGCATTCCACTCTCTGGACAACCACTGCGAACAAGGGGACGAATGCTTGACCCGTACCGCCATTCGCAACTTGAGATTGCTCTCTAAAAACGAGCGAGCGACTGCGGAGCTTTCGGAGCTTTTTGGAAGTCAGATTCCAGCGGTTCCGGCGGGTATCATGGATTGGTTTGCGCCAAGGGATGCCCAAGGGGAGTTTACCCAAGTGACGCGTCCGCTGAGCCTCGGACAACCCGAGGTCTAAACGTTTCCATCCAGTCATTACCTATTGATTTTTGATCCACCGACTTTTTGCTTGACAGGCTACTCGATCATGAAACGCATCCATCATTCCTTTTTATCGGTTCTTTGCGTCTGCATTTTATCGGCGTCGACACCTACGATATCCAATGCCCAGAACGCCGAGAGTCAAAGGACCATGGCACTTGCCGACAAGACACTCTACGGACAGCCCAGTTATCTCCTTTCCAGTGGACAAGTCGAGCTTGCCGTGACCCTGGTCGGCGGGCACATGGCCCCGGTTCGCTTTTACCGCGACACCCCTGAACCTATCGAACCTTACCACATCAGCCCCTGGCAAGAGGAGAAGGGACCCGAGATGCCTGCTGCAGTTCTGGTTCCTCTTCGGGGAGATTTTTTCTGCATGCCCTTTGGAGGGAATGCTGAAGCGGTAGATTCTCAGAAGCATCCCCCCCATGGCGAGGTCGCGAGTGCTCCGTGGATACGAACTGCCTCGGAGAGGACCGGCGATGTATCCCGCTTGACCCTCACTATGAAAACAACCACTCGCTTAGGGACTATCACCAAAGACCTCTACCTGGTCGACTCTCAGAATGTCGTTTACTCCAAACATACGATCGAAGGGTTCGCAGGAAAAGTTCCACTAGGACATCATGCAACTTTATCGATGCCGGATCAGGAAGGAACCGTACGACTGGCATCGAGCCCGATCCAATTTGGCATGACTTATCCGGGGCTGTTCTCGGATCCTAAACAAGGCGAGTATCAATCGTTGCAACCCGGCCAGCGATGGGAATCGCTCAACAGTGTGCCTGTTGCTTGGAAAGGCAAACCGGATGCAGACCTGAGCCGATTGCCAACACATCAGGGTTTCGCGGACCTGGTTCAAATCTATAACGTGATGCAAGACAAGTATCCGCATCCTGCGTGGATGACCGCGACATTTACCGACAAAGGGTACGTCTGGTTTAGCCTCAAAAATCCCGAGCTATTAAACTCAACCGTTTTTTGGATCGAAAACCGCGGTCGTCATGGATACCCCTGGCTTGGACGCAATCACTGCCTAGGTCTCGAGGACGTTACCGCGTATTTCGCCGACGGCCTCAAGGATTCAATCGAACCGAACATGCTCAATCAACAAGGTATCCGCACTGCGATCGAGCTTAAAAAAGACTCCTCGACAGTGATCCCGTATATCCAAGGGGTTGTGCGTATCCCCAAGGGCTTTGAGGTGGTCAAGTCGATCGAGTTTGCAGAGGGTGAAATCACCTTGGTCAGCGATCAAGGCCAGCGGGTAAGAACCCCGGTTCGTCACGAATTCCTTAAGACTGGAAAACTCTAGGGCAGATCGCTACCTAGAGGACAAAAGTAACCACTTCAAGCAACTAAAAAACCTCGAACTAAAGAAACCTATG